>DAMBCY010000389.1:0-4112 GCA_032056255.1 Cellulomonas sp.
GGCTGCGTGGACTCGTAGGCGACCCGGCACCGGCCGGTGTACGTCACGGTCGGCGTGCCCGGTGTCGCCCCGGAGGTGGGGTTCCAGCCGCCGCCGGTGGAGCCGTGAGTGATCTCGCAGTCGGCGTTCATGGTGCCCTCGGTGACGGGGGCGTGGTGCTCGGCCCACCGCGGGTGCATCACGCGGGTGGAGGCCAGCGGGGCCATCACGGCCACCGCGGGTACGGGGAGAACTCGCTCACGCCGACCGGGCCCTCGCCGTCGCCCCAGGCTGCGTCGTCGTCCTCGTCGTCGGCCTGCGCGCGCAGGGTCTCCGCGCGCTTGCGCAGGGAGTCGGCGAGCTTCGCGCCGTCCGTGGTCGTGCCGTCCGCGGTGCGCATGACCTTCGAGACCAGGGTCTCGCTGGTGGCGATCGCGTCGAGGGCGTCGGCGGCCGCGCGGCGGATCTGCGACGGGGCGCCGTCGTGCAGGGCGAGGTACCCGTCGAGCTCGCCGTCGGTCAGGACCGGGCGGGCCTCGTCGAGGTCGGCGAGCAGGAGGCGGACCTTGCCCTTCGGGGAGGTGTAGTCGATCGCCACGGTGACCTCCCCAGGGAGCGGTGTCGGACGCAGGACGCGCTGCTGCAGGGCTGGAAAGGACCCGGCGTGGACAGCCCCAAGCGGCCTTCGTCGGTGCAGAGAGGGCGTGAGCAGCCCGTGCCGGGCCGACGTTGACGCCCGACACCGCGGGCCCCGCCGCTGCTGCAGGCCTGAGACCAGGGCAGCGGCGGGGCCGGGGTGGTCAGGACCCGTTCGACACGTAGGTCGCGATCGGGTCGATGTGCGCCGAGCCCAGGACGTGCCGGGCGCGGTACTGGATGGTGTCGTCGTCGAAGTCGCCCTCGCGCGGGTCGATGACCCCGCCGCCGACACGCTGACCGGCGTTGGACTTCACGCGCAGGTCGGGCTGCTCGTGACCGCGCAGGAACCCGACCGTGAGCGCCGGGCGCGCCGCCGTCGGGGCCGGCACGACGAACCACCGGGTGGCCGCCTTGTTGTCGGTCGCGATGATCGGCAGCCACGAGTTGACCGCGAGCTCGACCCGGCCGCGCATGTAGTTCTCCGTCACGGTCACGGTGCCCGTGGTCGCGTCGGTGAACCGCAGCTCGGTCGCGTTCAGGATCTTCCGGGCCTGGGTCTCGATGCCCGGGGGGACGACGAGTACGGCACCGGAGATCATGATCGGGCGCCCCTCGGAGTCCTTGCGGGACCCGATCGAGGCCAGGGCCGCGTCGAGGTTCTCCGTGGTCAGCGGCAGCGCCGTGGGGGCGTTGCCGTTCCCGGCCTTGAAGAAGTCGGTGTTGGCACCGGACGCCTTCACGAGCAGCGACGTGGCGAGGTAGTCCTCGGTGTCGCGCGCGCCCTGCGCGAGCCGCTCGGGCAGGTCCCGGAACGCGTCGAGGTCGTCGTTGACGACCATCTCCCACGTCAGCGGGATCCGGGCACCGCGCTTGCCGACGGTCAGCGAGTACGGGGCCTCGGTGAGCGGTCGCGCCGGGTACTCGGCGCCCTGACCGACGGGGTCGAGGATCGCCCGACCGCCGAGCAGGTCGACGAGCTGCTTCGGACGGAAGTCCCGCACGACGGTGCGCCGCGCGAACTTCTGCCACACCGGCTGGATCTGCTCGTACTGGGCGAGCAGCTCCCGGTCGAACACCCCGCCGAGCAGGATCGGGAAGTCCGACGTGGTCAGGTTCTCCGCGAGGCGGGTGCGGGCACGCATGCCGGCGAGCCCGCCGAGCGACGTGGCGTCACCCCAGATCTCCGCGGCCTCGATGAGGCGCGCGTTGTACTGGGAGCCGACCCGCGTGGACCGGAAGCCCGGCTCGGGCTTGGCCTCACCCTCGGCGACCGCAGCCGCCCCGGTGAGGACCTCGATGTTGTCGAGCATGGTGGTCCTCCTCAGACCTGGGCGATGGCGACGGGGATGACGGCCGAGCCGGTCGCCTTCGTCGCGAGGGCGTAGCCGAACAGGACGTCGGAGCCCGCCGCGGCCTTGAGGCCGGTCTGGCGGGTGCCGGTCGCCGCGGCGGCGATGTACACGGGGTCGCCGACGGCGGCGATCGCGCCGTCGACGGTGAAGTTGTGCGCGCCCTCGCGCCACACGGTGGCGTTGCCGTCCCCGTCGCGGTCGGTCTGGGCGACGCCCGGCAGGGAGCCGACGAGGACGGGGTCCCCGGACTTCGTGCCCGCGACGACGGGCAGCGTCAGGCGCTGCGCGTAGCGGAAGACCTCGTTGAGCGCCATGGTCAGGCCTCCTTCCGGCCGAACGCGTTCGCGATGGCCTTGTCGACGTCGGCCTCGGAGACCGGGGCGGTGCCGCCGGTCGGGCCGACGCCACGGACGGAGCCGATGCCGGACTCCTCGGCGATCCGCGCGAGGTAGGTCTCCTCGGCGGTGCGGGCGGCGTCGGCGGACTCGCCGACCTTCTCGGTGTCGAGCCGCAGCTCGTCGGTCAGCGGGATCTCCCGGGTCGCCTCGGCGACGATCCGGTCGACGACCTGACCGGGAAGGCCCGGGTTGGCCTCGGTGACGCGCTTGCGCGCGAAGGCCTGCGCGTAGCTCGTGGCCTCGGCGACCGCGGCGCGGCGCTCGGCCTCCTCGGCCCGCTTGACCGCCGTGTCACGCTCGGTCTCGAGCGTCGGCACCCGGCCGTGGGCCTCCTCGAGCTGGCGCAGTCGCGCCTCCTCGATCTGGGGCATGGTGTCCTCCTCGGACTCCTGGGTGGTGGACTGCCCGGCCGGGTCGACCGGGACGTTGGTGGGGGCGGTCTCGACCGCCGGGGGTGCCGCGGCGGACTCGCCGACGGGCACGTACTGGGTCTGGACGCGGACCTCGACGCGGTCACCGGTCAGGGCCGTCGCGACGTCGTCGGTGAGCTCGTAGCCCTGCTGGTAGGTGCCGCCGTCGTCGCCGCCGTCGATCTGGAACCAGACCGTGTCGTCGTCGAAGTCGCGGACCCACGGCCACTGGTCGTCGCCGCCGTACTCGTCCTTCACGAGCGACTGCAGCTGCTCGCGCCGGTCGTTCGCCGTGGCCTCGGCGACACCGCGACGCACGGCCGCCTCGGTCGCGGCGCGCACGCTGCCGAGCGGCTCGTCCCAGAGGTCGCGCTCGTAGAGCTGCGGGGCGTCGGCCTCGACCCGGGCGACGAACGCCGCCAGGCCGTCGCCGATCGCGCCGGAGAGCGTGATGCGCTCCTCGCGGGTCAGACGCCCCTCGGCGGCCATGTCGTCCGCCAGGACCGTGAAGTCGCGGTGGATGCGGGACTCGACCCACTGGCCGACGTTCCGGGCCTCCCGGACGGGTCGCGCGGACTCGATGACCTGCAGGACCTTCCCGCCGCGGCCGGCGTGGGTGACGAAGTCGACGGACATGCCCTCGACCAGGCGGGAGAACACCTGCCCGCGGCGCCCCTCGGCCTCGCCCATCTCACCTTCGGCGGTCCCGCGGATCGACGTCCCGATCGCCTCGGCCATCTCCGCGAGCGGGCGCCGCCACTGGGAGAACACCCGGACCTCGGACACCAGGGCCTTCCGAGTGGCGTCCCAGCGGGCGTCCTCGAGGAGCACCGCGGCGAGGTCCTTCACGGTCCGCTCGGGCCGGTCGTAGTTCTCGGACTCCGACGGGTGGTCGATGTACATGTGGGTGCCGGCGGGGAACACGCGGTCCTTCGCTGCGGCCTCCAGCACGGCCTCGCTGTAGAAGCCGCTGGACCCCCAGCCCGGGGTGATGAGCTGGACGAGGAGACGGCCGGGGCCGTCGGCGGGGGTGGCCGCCTCGGCGAAGGTCTTCGCCTCGGAGAGGGTGACGCGCACGGCGACCTCCTGGGATGCTGAGCGGATGGCTTCTTCTGTGGCTCCCCACGCGGTCGTGGGACTTGACCAGGCGATGGAGCGACTCGCTTCGATCGAGGTCGGGAGCGGTGCGCTGGAACAGGCGGCCGTCGCGGAGTGCGTGCTCTGGGTGGCTGCGATCGACGAGGCACTGGGCGGCAAGGAGCAAGCCAGCCCGTACTCCGCCGCGCGTGATGCCGCGCGGGTCACCGATCTGATGCGTGGGATCAGGTACGCCC
>DAMBCY010000390.1:0-4098 GCA_032056255.1 Cellulomonas sp.
GTCGCTGCGCGGCTGATCGCGGCCGGCCCCGCGGACGCGACGACGGCCCCGGACCCCCGCACGGGAGAGGTCCGGGGCCGTCGACGTGCCCGGCCGGCCCGTCAGGCCAGCGCGGAGCGCAGCACGTCGAGCGGCAGCGAGCCGAGGCCGAGCGCCCGCTCGTGGAACGCGCGCAGGTCCAGCTCCTCGCCGCGAGCCCGGGCGCCGGCCGCCGACGCGTCACGCACCTGCTCCCAGATGCGCTGGCCGACCTTGTACGACGGCGCCTGCCCGGGCCAGCCCAGGTACCGGTTGAGCTCGAACCGCACGAACGCCTCGGGCATGTTGACGTTGGCACGCAGGAACTCCCACGCCTTGTCCGCGTCCCAGGTGCCGCCGCCCCAGCGCTCGGGCGCCGCGAGACCGAGGTGCACGCCGATGTCCAGCACCACGCGGGCGGCGCGCATCCGCTGCCCGTCGAGCATGCCGAGGCGGTCGCCCGGGTCGTCCAGGAAGCCGAGGTCGGCCATCAGGCGCTCGGCGTACAGCGCCCAGCCCTCGCCGTAGCCGGACGTCCAGCACGCGAGCCGGCGCCAGGAGTTCAGCGTGGCCCGCTGGTAGACGGCCTGGCCGATCTGCAGGTGGTGGCCCGGGACGCCCTCGTGGTACACGGTCGTCTTCTCGCGCCAGGTGTTGAACGTGGTGACTTCTCTCGGCACGGACCACCACATGCGACCGGGCCGGCTGAAGTCGTCCGACGGGCCGGTGTAGTAGATGCCGCCGTTCTGGGTCGGGGCGATCCGGCACTCCAGGGAACGGACGGGCGCGGGGATGGCGAAGTGCACGCCGTCCAGCGCGTCGATCGCCGCGTCGGCGGTCTCCTGCATCCACGCCTGCAGCGCCGCGGTGCCCTCGAGCCGGCGCGCCGGGTCGGCGTCGAGCACGGCGACGGCCTGCTCGACGGTCGCGCCGGGCCCCGCGAGCTCGGCGGCGACCCGCTCCTGCTCCGCGACCACGCGGTCGAGCTCCTCGAGACCCCACCGGTAGGTCTCGTCCAGGTCGACGGTCGCGCCGAGGAAGTAGCGGGACCACAACGCGTACCGGTCGCGGCCCGCGGCGTCGGCGTCCGGCGCCTGCGGGGCGAGCTCGTCGCGCAGGTACGTCGCCAGCTCGGCGTAGGTCCGCCGGGCGGCCTCGGCGCCGCGCTCCAGGTCGGCGCGCAGCCCCGCGCCGCCCTCCGCGATCGCCGCCTGCGCGTCGGGGCCGGCGACGAAGGAGGCGAAGAAGGACGTGGACGGGTCGGCGAGCTCCTCGGCCTGGGCGAGCGTCTCGCGGACCTGCCGGGCCGCGGGGACCCGGCCGCGCGCGGCCGCGAGCCGCAGCGACTCGACGTAGCCCGCGCCCGCGCCGGGCAGGCCGGCGAGGCGCTGGGCGATGGTCGACCACGCCTCGGGGCCGTCGGTCGCCATGACGTCGAAGACGTCCCGCAGGTTCTGCACGGGGGAGGCGATGACGTTGAGGTCGGCCAGGACCTCGCCGGACTCGTGCAGCTCCAGCTGCAGGCCGAGGCGCTCGCGCATCGCCGCCAGGGTGATCGCGTCCACCTCGTCGGCGGGGGTCTGCCCGGCCAGGGCCGTCAGCGCGGTGCGGGCCGCGTCGGCGCGGGCCTCGTGCCCGGCGGGGGACAGGTCGGTGACCTCGTGGTCGTGCCCGGGGATGCCCAGGGCGGTGGCCTCGATCGGCTCCAGCGCGGCGTGCGCCGCGAGGTAGGAGTCCGCGATCGCGTCGATCGGGGTCGCGAGGCGCTCGGGCGCCCCGCCGGCGGGCGTGGGGGTGGGTGCGGTGCTCACCCGTCCGACCCTACCCGGGCGCCCGCGGCCGGCTCGCGCGGGATGCGCGGGCCCCGGCGAGCGTCGCCCGGCACGGCCCGTCAGCGCAGGCTGCGCCGCCAGGCGTCGCTCCCCGTGCGCCACGCCGCACCCGCGCCGGGCACCGTCCGGGACCGGTCGGACCACCCGTCGCGGGCCGTCCCGGGCTCCTCGCGGTCGGCGTCGTCCCCGGGGGCGGCGGCCGCGACGAGCCCGGCGACCAGCGCCGCCAGCTCGACGTCGTCGGGCGTGCCCCGCACGACCTGCACGTGCGGCAGCGCCGCCTCGGGCGACGTCACGCGGGACCGTCCTCGCCCTCGGCGTCGTCGTCGAACGACACCGGGGCCCCGCGCGAGGCGCCCCAGCCCTCCACGGCGTAGCCGCTCTCCAGCAGGCGCTCGACGATCTCGGCACCGCCGTTGTCGACGATGCCGAGCACCGCGTCGATCGACTGGTCGACCGGACCGCCCGGCACGCTGACGACGAACCCGAGGTGGAACTCGTCGGTGTCCTCGTCGGCGAGGGGCTCGGCGGCACCGTGCGCGTCGTCCTCCCAGGTCATGCCGGTGAGCTCGGAGTGCATCCCGAGGCTCTCGTGCAGCAGGTCGTACAGCTGCGCGTTCAGCGCCGACACGCGCGTCTCGAGCGCGAGCACCCGCGGGTCCTCGTCCGCCTCGGCGGCGCCGAACTCGGCGCGCACCCCGGCGGCCGTGTCCACGTACTCGTGCAGCGCCGCGGCCAGCGCGTCGACGGACGCGTGCATCGCGGCGGTGTCGACGCCGGGCAGCGGCTCGGTGCCGTGCGCGCCGCCGTGGTGGTCGTGGCCGTCGTGGCCGTGGCCGTCGCCCTCGGGCAGGGGCTGGTCGCCGGTCACAGCGGGATGTTCCCGTGCTTCCTGGGCGGCAGCGCCGCGCGCTTGGTGCGCAGCACGCGCAGGGCGCGCACGATCTGCGACCGGGTCTCGGCGGGCGCGATGACCGCGTCCACGTAGCCGCGGTCGGCGGCGTCCCACGGGTTCACGATGGCCTCCTCGTACTCACGGGTCAGGCGGGCCCGCTCGGCGTCGACGTCCCCGCCGGCGTCGGCGACCTGCTTCAGGGCGCCCCGCTGCAGGATGTTGACGGCACCCCCCGCGCCCATCACCGCGATCTGCGCGGTCGGCCACGCGAGGTTGACGTCCGCACCGAGCTGCTTGGACCCCATGACGATGTAGGCGCCACCGTACGCCTTGCGGGTGATGACGGTGACCAGGGGCACCGTCGCCTCCGCGTAGGCGTAGATGAGCTTGGCGCCGCGCCGGATGATGCCGTTCCACTCCTGGTCGGTGCCCGGCAGGAAGCCCGGGACGTCGACGAACGTCAGCACCGGCAGCCCGAACGCGTCGCAGGTCCGCACGAACCGGGCGGCCTTCTCGGCGGCGTCGATGTCGAGCGTGCCGGCCATCGTCAGCGGCTGGTTCGCCACGACGCCGACTGCGTGTCCCTCGACGCGGCCGAACCCGATCAGCACGTTGCGCGCGAACAGCGGCTGCACCTCGAGGAGCTCGCCGTCGTCCAGCACGTGCTCGACGACGGTGCGCATGTCGTACGGCTGGTTGTCGGAGTCCGGCACCAGGGAGTCGAGCTCGAGGTCCTCGTCGGTGACCTCGAGGTCGGCCTCCTGCGGGTAGACCGGCGGGTCGGAGAGGTTGTTCTGCGGCAGGTACGACAGCAGCGAGCGGACGTAGTCCAGCGCGTCGTCCTCGTCGGAGGCCAGGTAGTGCGCCACACCGGACCGGGTGTTGTGCGTGGTCGCGCCGCCCAGCTCCTCGAAGCCGACGTCCTCGCCGGTCACCGAGCGGATCACGTCCGGGCCGGTGATGAACATGTTCGACGTGCCGTCGGCCATGACGATGAAGTCGGTGAGCGCGGGGGAGTACACCGCGCCGCCCGCGGACGGGCCGAGGATCAGGCTGATCTGCGGGATCACGCCCGAGGCCGCGACGTTGCGCCGGAAGATCTCGGCGAACTGCGTGAGTCCGGCGACGCCCTCCTGGATGCGCGCCCCGCCGCCGTCGCTGATCCCGACCAGCGGCATCCCGGTGCGCAGCGCCAGGTCCATCACCTTGGTGATCTTCTGACCGTGCACCTCGCCCAGGCTGCCGCCGAACACGGTGAAGTCCTGCGAGTACACCGCCACGGGGCGTCCGTCGACGGTGCCGTGCCCGACGACGACGCCGTCACCCGGGACGCGCCGCTTGTCCAGGCCGAAG
>DAMBCY010000391.1:0-4096 GCA_032056255.1 Cellulomonas sp.
CGAGCACGTCCGGGTCCAGGTGTCCGTCCAGGTCGCCGGGGACGAGGTCGTCGTCGACCTCGCCGGCTCGCACCCGGCCACCGCCGGGCCGGTGAACTCCGGCCGGGTGCAGGCCGTGTCCGCGTGCCGGGTGGCGTTCAAGGAGCTCGTCAACCCGGACGCCCCGGTCACCGGAGGGAGCTTCCGGAACCTCACCGTGCGCGTCCCCGAGGGCAGCGTGTTCGACGCCCGCGAGCCCGCGCCCGTGCAGTGGTACTACACCCCGCTCGGCCTGCTGATCGACCTGGTGCAGCAGGCCCTCGCGCCGGTGCTGCCGGAGCGGGTCGCGGCGGCGCACTTCGGGGACTCGATGATCGCGTCGTTCGTCGGGACGGCCCGGGACGGCGCGGGTGCCCGGGACTTCGTGCTGATCGACGCCGAGGCCGGCGGCTGGGGCGCGTTCCACGACGGCGACGGGCAGGACGCGATGATCAACGTCATCAACGGCGACTTCAAGAACCTGCCCATCGAGTTCGTCGAGCACAAGTTCCCGCTCACGGTCGAGTCCTACGCGCTGCGGCAGGACTCCGAGGGCGCGGGACGGTTCCGCGGCGGGCTCGGGGTGGTCAAGACGTTCCGGGTGGAGCAGGACGGCACCGCGCTGTCCCTGTGGCTCGACCGGTCGGTCACGCCCGCGTGGGGCCTGGCGGGTGGTCTCGACGCGAGCGGGCCGGTCGCCGTCGTGGACCCCGGCACCCCGGACGAGCTCCGGCTGAACAAGGTCACCGACCTGCGGCTCGCGGCCGGCCGCCGGGTGGAGGTCCGCACCGGCGGTGGCGGCGGGTACGGTCCGCCGGCGGACCGGGACCCCGCGCTGGTCGCCCGCGACGTGGCCGACGGCTACGTCTCCGAGCGCCGCGCCCGGGAGGTCTACGGCCGGCGCTGAGCCGCGGGGGCGGACGTCGGGAACGGCGCAGGCCGCCCCGGCCACGGGGGTCGGGGCGGCCTGCGGGCGGTCGTCCGGGTCAGAAGGCCGGCAGGACCTCGCCGTCGGGCCAGCGCTCCTCGATGAAGGCGCGGACCTCGTCGGAGTGCAGCAGGTCGTCCAGGGTGACCAGCGCCGGGTTCTCCTTGTCCTCCGAGCGCACCGCGAGGAAGTTGGCGTACGGGTTGTCGACGCCCGACTCGATGAGCAGGGAGTCGGTCGCCGGGTTCAGCCCGGCCTCGAGGGCGTAGTTGCCGTTGATGATCGCCAGGTCCACGTCCTCCAGGGCGCGCACCAGGGACTCGGGGGCGGTCTCGATGAACTCGAAGCCCTTCGGGTTGTCCTCGACGTCCAGCAGCGTCGGGTCGGCGTCGCCGGTGTCCTTCAGCGTGAGCAGGTCGTTCGCCACCAGCAGGTCGAGCGCCCGGGCCTGGTTGCCCGGGTCGTTCGTGATGCCGAACGTCGCGCCGTCCGGCACGTCGTCGAGCGACTCCCACCGGGAGGAGTACAGCGCGTACGGCTCGATGTGCACGCCCTCGAAGTGGTCGAAGTCGTAGCCCTGCTCGGCGACCTGCGACTCGAAGTAGGGCAGGTGCTGGAAGTAGTTCGCGTCCAGGTCGCCCTCGGCGAGCGCGGTGTTCGGCAGCACGTAGTCGTCGAACGTCTCGATCTGCAGGTCCAGCCCGGCGTCGGCGGCCAGGTTCTCCTGGACGAACTCCAGGATCTCCGCGTGCGGGGTCGGGGACGCACCGACCACCAGGGTGGTCAGACCGTCCGCGGTGCTCCCGGCGGTGGTGTCGTCCTCCGCGTCGGTGCCGGACCCGCACGCCGTCAGGGCGAGCGCGGTGGCGGCGGCGAGAGCGAGGGCTCCCCAGGTCTTCCTCATCGTGTCCTCCCGGACGGTTGGTGGGTCGGTCGGGTGGTGCCGGGCCTCAGCGGTGGTCGAGGCTCCGTGACAGCCGGTCGCCGACGGCCTGGACGACCACGACGACCACCACCAGCACCACGACGCACGCGACCATGACGGTCGTGTCGAAGCGCTGGTAGCCGTAGGAGATGGCGAGGGCGCCGATGCCGCCCGCGCCGATGACGCCCGCCATCGCGGAGTACCCGAGCAGCGCGATGACGGCGACGGTGAAGCTCGACACGAGGGCGGGCAGCGCCTCGCGGATCAGCACGTGCCAGGTGATGCTCAGCCGGGTCGCCCCCATCACCCGGGCCGCCTCGACCTTGCGCGGGTCGATGTCGCGCACGGCGGTCTCGACCATCCGCGCGTAGAACGGCACCGCCCCCATCGCCAGGGGGACCACCGCGGCCTGCCACTGGAGGGTCGTGCCGACCAGCAGCCGGGTCAGCGGCAGGATCGCGATCATCAGGATGAGGAACGGCAGCGAGCGCACGATGTTCGCGAGGAAGCCGGCCACGGCGTTCACCGGACGGCTCGGGGTGAGCCCACCCGCAGACGTGCTGTGCAGCGCCAGGCCGAGAGGCAGCCCCAGCACGGCGGTGACCAGGGCGGACACCCCGACCATCTGCAGCGTCTCGAGAGTCGCGTCGGGGAGCTTCTGCTGGATGACCGGGTTGGTCACCAGCTCCTGCCACCAGCTCATCGGCCCTCCTCCGCCCGGCCGCCGGGGGCGGCCTGCTCCGCGTGCAGCCCCGCCCGGCGCAGCGTCGCGGCCACGTCCGCGAGCCGGTCGGCCGCCACCTCCAGCTGCAGCCGGCCGACGCTGCGGCCCCCGACCTGCTCGATCGCGCCGGCGGCGACCTCCACGCCCGCGCCCAGCCCCGCGACCACCGCGAGGGCCTCGCGGGTGGGCACCTGGTCGCCGGCGTAGGACACCTCGAGCAGCGTGCGCTCGACGCCCACCGGCAGGTCCGGCACGGGGATGAGCTCGCGGGCCAGCCGGGACCCGTGCGCGGCCGCGACGTCGCCGACGGCCCCGTGCTGCACGACGCGCCCGTGCTCGAGCAGCGTGACGCTGTCGCAGACCTGCCGGACCACGGCCATCTCGTGCGTGATGATCACGACCGAGATCCCGAGGCGGTCCCGCAGCTCGCGGATCAGCGTGAGGATCTGCCGGGTGGTCGCCGCGTCGAGCGCCGAGGTCGGCTCGTCGCACAGCAGCACGGCCGGCTCGGTCGCGAGCGCGCGCGCGATCCCGACCCGCTGGCGCTGCCCGCCGGACAGCTGCGCCGGGTACGCGTCGGCCCGGTCGCCCAGGCCGACGAGGTCCAGCAGCTCCTGGGACCGCCGCGCGCGCTCCGCCCGGCGCACGCCGGCGATCTCGAGCGGGTAGGCGATGTTCGCCGCGATCGTCCGCGAGTCGAGCAGGTTCACGTGCTGGAACACCAGGCCGATCGCGCGCCGCGCCGAGCGCAGGTCGCGCTCGGCCAGCGCACCGAGGTCGACGCCGTCGACGACGACACGGCCCTCGGTGGGCCGCTCCAGCAGGGTCAGGCAGCGGATCAGCGTCGACTTGCCCGCCCCGGACCGGCCGACCACCCCGTGGATCTCCCCGGGCCGCACCGCCAGGTCGACGCCGTCCAGCGCAACGACGGCGCGGTCGCCGGCTCCGTAGACCTTGCGCAGGCCGAGCAGCTCGATGCGGGGTGCGGCGGGCACGGGACCTCCGGGACGGGTGCGTGCTCCGGTCGCGGCGGCGCGACGGTGCGGAGCGTGACGGCGGGGTGGCGGACCGCGCGGGTGCGGGTCGCGTCAGGCGCGACAACAGGCGCCGGTCCCGGCGCCGGGCACGGCAGGGCGTCGCGAGGTGCTCACGCTCCGGGGTCCGTCCACGGGCCGATCCCAGCACGACCCGCGGGGCCACCGGGGTGGTGTCCAGCCTCCGGGCCCACGTTGCCGGACCGGGTCCGGCCGGCCCGGCCCGCGGCGGCCGGGCGGGTCAGAGCGGCCCGAGCGTCAGGTCCAGCGCCGCCCGCAGGTCGGCGACCAGGTCGTCCGGGTCCTCGAGCCCCACCGACAGCCGGAGGTGCCCCCACCGGCGGAACTCCGCCGGGTAGGCCCGCACGCGGGGCCCGGACGTCCCGACGTGCACGATCAGCGACTCGTCGTGCCCGAGCGAGACCGCGGAGGTGATCACGCGCAGGTGCCCGACGAACCGGTTCTGC
>DAMBCY010000392.1:0-4076 GCA_032056255.1 Cellulomonas sp.
CGTCCTCGTGAACTCGGTGCACGACCCCTACGGCTGCGACGCGGTCCAGGGGCGGGCGATGTTCGACCGGCTCGGCGGGACGCTGGTCGTCCGCGACGACGGCCACTTCGGCGACGGGGACCAGGCCTACGACGAGTTCCCGCTGCTGGAGCGGCTGATCCTCTGAGCACGCCGGCCACGGTGGCCGGGCACGAGAAGGCCCTCGGCCGCGCAGGGGGCAGGCGACCGAGGGCTTGTCCACTGTAGCCCACGACGAGGTGGCCGGGACAACCTCTCACCCGTTCGGCCGCCATCGATCCGGGCGGCTCGCGCGGGTGCCAGCCCGGGGCGGGGCTGGACGGCCGCCTGGCGCGGAACGGCCGCTCCTCGACGTGCCCCACCCGCCCGTCCGCGCACCGCATCACCCACAGGTCCCGGTGCTCCCGCGGGTCGTCGCCGCCGTCGCGCACCTCGGCCCGCGCCACCGCGTCCGCGCCCTCGACCGCGCCACGACCTCGGCGTCCGTCGTGAACGGCCTCGGGTCGGACCAGGACCCGCGGATCGCCGCCAGGCCCGTCAGCGGGTCCTCGGAGGGAGGGGTCACGTCGACGGCGTCGTCGGTGAACAGGTCGCCGACCGCCACGTCGTCCTCGCGCCACGCCCGTTCGTCGGCGGCCACCCAGGCCAGCACGTCCGCGCGGTCCATGCGTCCCCCTCCTCGGCGCCGTGGCGCCGCCGGGGGCGCCCGGCCCCCGTGCTGCACCCGTCGGACACGGGCGGCGAGCGGTCAGGACGCCCGGCCGGTCTCCTCCAGCAGGCGCAGCGCCGCGGTGACGCGGGGGTTGCGCGACGGGTCGGCGTCGATGCCGAGCGTCGCGTAGATGCCGTTGATGTGGTTCTGCACCGACTTCTCGGTGATCTTCAGCGACTCGCCGATCCCGGCGTTCGACAGCCCCTGCGCGAGCAGCCGCAGCACGGCGTACTGCCGGTCCGTCAGCCGGGAGACCGCGGAACCGGCGCGGGGGGCCATCCGGTCCAGCAGGGCGGGGTCCAGCGTGGTCCGGCCCGCCGCGGCGGCGCGGACCGCGGTGACCAGCGTCTGCGCGCTGGTCGAGGACGTCTTGGACAGGTAGGACCAGCCGGCCGCGACGTCGGGCGGCAGGTCGAGCAGCAGGTCCATGGCGTCGTGCGCGGACAGCAGGAGGATCCCGAGCTGCGGCTGGTGCCGGCGCAGCGTCACGCCGAGCGCGATGCCGTTGCCGTCGGGCAGGTCGATGTCGAGCACCGCCACGTCGGCGGCACCCGGTCGCAGCGCGGCGGCACCGTCCCTGACGGTGCCGACCGAGGCGACCACGCGCACCCCCGCGACCGAGCCGAGCGTGAGCTCGAGCATCGACCGGAAGAGTGGTTGGTCCTCGACGACGACCACGCGGATCGTGTCTGGGGCTGATTCGGACATCACGGACAGTATGGTCGGCGGGAGCCCGTCGCGCGCGGGACGGCGCGCGGGGAGGTCCCCCGGACGGACGCGCGGGACGGGTGGAGGACGGATGCCGACGGCCACGCTCCCGGACGTCGCCGCGAACCGGGCGGACCGCCTGGCCCTGCTGCTGTCGGCGGGGGTGGTGATGACCGCGTTCGCGGTGGGCGCCGCGGCGCAGACCGCCTGGGTCTACAGCACGCGCGGGGGTTCGGTCCTGGTCGGCGAGCGCATCCTCGCGAACCTCACGGCCGTGGCCGTGATGCTCCTCCTCCTCGCGGTCACCGGCGTCTCGCTGCCGCGACGCGGGGTGCTGGCGGGGCTCGTGAGCGTGCTGGGGGCCGGGGCCGCGGCCTCGCTGGCGCGGTTCGGCGTGCAGCTGGCGCTCGGCATCTACCCGCACCCGACCCGGTCCGTGCTCCTGGCCGAGGTGGTCAGCGCCGCGGTGGTGGCCTGGATCGCCGCGGGGCTGGGGTTGACGATCATGCTGTCGCAGCGGCGGCTGCGGGTGCAGATCGCGGAGTCGGCGCACAGCACGCTGCAGATCGAGCTGGCGCTGCAGGCGCTCCAGCACGAGGAGGTGCGGGTGCGCCGCGAGGTCGCGGAGGGCCTGCACGGCACCATGCAGCAGCGGCTGGTGCTCATCACCGCGCGCCTGGACCGGCTCGCGGAGCACCTGGGGGAGTCGGTCGAGCCCGAGGACCGGGCGCTGCTGTCGGAGGTGCGCGAGCAGATCGAGACCGTGCGCGAGGCGGACGTGCGCGCGACGTCCCGGATGCTCTACCCCGACCAGCTCGAGGTCGGGATGGTGCCGGCGATCCGCGCGCTGCTCGGCCGGATCCCCACGACGGTGAACGCCCGGCTCGGCGTGAGCGACGAGGTGCGGCGGCTGGACGACCCGGCGGACCCGCGCCTCACCCGCTCGGAGCGGCTCCTGGCGGTCCGGGTGGTCGAGGAGGGCATCAGCAACGCCCTGCGGCACGGTCGCGCCGACGTGGTGGACGTGCGCGTGCGGCTCGCCGGCGACGCCCTGGAGGTGCGGGTGTCGGACGACGGTCGCGGGTTCGGCCCGGACGTCGGCGCCCCGTCGGGGACCGCACGGCTCTCGGACCGGCTGCAGCTCGCCGGGGGCGACTTCCGGGTGACGTCCGTCCCGGGGGACGGCACCCAGGTGGTCGCCCACCTTCCGGTGGAATCTCTGCGGTCCGCAGCGTCCTGACCAGCACGCCTGGGGTTTTTCACCCATCCGCTTTGTCCGGATTGCCCAGGTATCCGGTGGGATTTCGGATTTGACGCGCATCCGGGTGGGTGCAGGCACCCACCCGGGTGGGTCGGACGGGGTCGGGGGCGCCCTAGTGTGCGGCAGCCGTGCCTCATGAGAACGCGTTCACGAGGTCACGGAAGGCGCGTCCCGCTCCGCGGGTCCCGCCGATCCACCGAGCCGCCGTCCGCGAGGAGCGCCCCCCCATGTCCGCCACCACCCGCCCGACCGCTCGCCGCAAGGTCGTCGCGCTCACCGTCGTCGCGCTCGGCATCGCCGGCCTCGGCCTGGCGTCCGCCGCCCAGCTGACCCTCACGCCCTCGTCGATCGGTGCGGGCACCCAGGTCGTGGGCTCCTGCGACGACGAGGTCGACGTCGCGTTCGGCAACGCGTTCAGCGCCGCCGCGAAGGGCTTCGCCGTCACGCAGGTCACCGTCAGCGGCATCAGCCCGCGCTGCGAGAACCAGACCCTCCAGCTCCAGCTCCTCAGCACCGCGCCCGCGGACGCCGTCGCCGGGTCCCAGATCGGCACCGTCGCGGACCGCACGATCGCGGCCGGCGAGACCAGCGTCACGCTGACCGTCTCCGGCGACGTCAAGGCCTCCGACGTCCTCGGCGTCGCGGCGGTCATCGCCGGCTGACCCGGGAGGGCCCGATCCGCGCGCGGCACACCGCACGGGCCGGCCGGGGTGGCGAGCCTGCACCCGGCCGGCCCGTCGGCGTGCCCGCGCGCGTCCGCTCGGTCCTCGGCTGGTCGCTCACCGCCGCGCTCGTCGGCGTGCTGGTCTGGTTCGGCTGGCCGAGCACGCTCGGCGGCTGCACCACCCTCACCATCGTCTCCGGCCGCTCGATGGAGCCGACGTACCGCACGGGCGACCTCGTCGTGTCCCGCTGCGGCACCCCGGAGGTCGGCGACGTCGTCGTCTACAGCCCGCCCGGGTACGACGCCCGGATCATCCACCGCGTCGTCGACGGCGACGCCGCCGCGGGCTGGCTGATCCGGGGCGACAACAACGGCTTCCTCGACCCGTGGCGACCGCGGCAGGACGACCTGCACGGCATCGCGCGGATCCACCTGCCCGGCGTCGGCCGGGTCGCGCTGCTGCTGCTCGACCCCTGGGCCTGGGCGGCGCTGGTGGTCGTCGCCGGCGGCGTGCTGATCTGGCCGAGCCGGCCGGAGCCCGCGGACGGGGACGACGGCCCGGCCCCCGGCGACGCCGCGCCCGGCGCCCCGGTCCGGACCGCCCCCGCGCCGGCCCCGGCGGCGGCCCCGTGACCCGCCGCCGCACGGTCGGCGCCGTCCTCCTGACCGCCCTGGTCGCGCTCCTCGTCGCGCTGCTCGCGCCCGCGAGCGCC
>DAMBCY010000393.1:0-4067 GCA_032056255.1 Cellulomonas sp.
TCCCGCCGCGGGCGCGGTGCTGGCACCTCGATGTCCGCGACGATCCGACCCGGGCGGGGAGCCATGACCAGCACCCGGTCCGACAGGTACACGGCCTCCGGGATCGAGTGCGTCACGAAGAACACCGACTGCTGCTCGCGCTCCCAGACGCGCAGCAGCTCGTCGTTCATGCGCTGGCGCGTGATCTCGTCCAGCGCACCGAACGGCTCGTCCATCAGCAGCAGCGACGGGGCCAGCGCGTAGGACCGCGCCAGGGCGACCCGCTGCCGCATCCCTCCGGACAGCTCGTGCGGGTGCCGGTCCAGGAAGTCCCGCAGACCGACCAGCTCCGCCAGCTCCTCGATCTCCGCCCGCGACCGGGGCCGGCCGGCGACGCGGGCCAGGATCGCGATGTTCTGCCGCACCGTGTACCAGGGCAGCAGGTTCGCGTCCTGGAACATGAACCCGGTGAGCCGCCGGGCGCGCAGCTCGTGGGGCGTCCGGTCGCCGACCAGCACCTCGCCCGAGCTCGGCGGCAGCACGTCCGCCAGCACCCGCAGCAGCGTGCTCTTGCCGCACCCGGACGGGCCGATCAGCGACACGAACCGGCCCCGCGGCACCTCGAACGAGATGTTGCGCAACGCGAAGGTGGGGGTGGCGGTGCGGGCCCCGTACGTGACGTCCAGGTCCGTGACCCGCACCGCTCCCGTCGCGGGGGCGCTCACCGCCACTCGCCGGCCTCCTGCGGGAGCAGGTCGTTGGTCAGCAGGCCCGCCGGGTCCACCGGGGACGTCAGCACGCCGCCGGCCGTCAGCTCGTCCACGAGGTTCTGCCAGACGTCCTCGCTGGACCACCCCCAGCCGTGCTCCTGCGTGACGTCGCTGTGCGTCAGGTCGAGCACGCGGTCGGTGGCCTCGGCGATCTGCTCGGGGTCGGCGGTGTCGGCCGTCCGCTGCATGAGCGCGATCGCCGCGTCGCGGTCCGTGTCGGCGTCCCGGTAGCCCTGGTAGGTCGCCTCCAGGAACCGCTGGATCACGTCGGCGTCGTCCGCGACCTCGTCCTGCGTGGTGAAGATCGCCGCACCCGGCAGCGGGGCGTCGTCGGTCGAGAACGGCAGGAAGGTCGCGTCCACGCCCGCGAGCTCGGCCTGCACCAGCTGGGCGTAGGAGAAGCCGGTGCAGGCGTCGGCCTGCCCGGAGATCATCAGCGTGCACTTGGCGGAGGACTCGACGTAGTTCACGGTGACGTCGTCGGCGATGCCCGCCTGCTGCAGCGCGGACTGGAACAGGCCCGACTCGGCCGTGCCCTGCGCCGTCGCGATGGTCGCGCCGGCCAGGTCCGCGAACCCCGTGGCCGGCCCGTTCACGATCACGCCCGTCGCGTCCTGCTGGATGTGGTTGGCGACCGCGACGAGCGGCAGGTCCTGCTCCGCACCGGCCAGCAGGGCGTCGGGGGCCGCGATGCCGATGTCCGCGGTCCCGGACCCGACGGCCTGCACCGCCAGCGTGGACCCGCCGAGGTACTGGATGTCCAGGTCGATGCCCGCGTCGGCGTAGTAGCCCTGCTCCTGCGCCACGTAGATGCCGATCCACGAGGCCTGCGGGGAGTTGAAGTGCAGCGCGAGGCTGACGGTCTCGGTCGGGCGCGGGCCACCGGTGCCCGTCGTCCCGCTCGTCGCGGGCTCGGGACCGGCATCCGGGCTCGCACAGCCGGTGAGCGCGAGCAGGGCGACCGCGAGCGCCGCGGTCGGGACGGGACGGCGGCGGCGCCGGGGGGAGATCGACATCGCAGGCTCCTCGGATTCACGTGGTCATCGGGACATGAGGTGATCAGATGTTCACGGACGGTATGTCGCGCGTTCCGGCGCAGGCAAGGGGCCGGCCCCCGGCCGGCGAAGGTTTTTCCACCACGACCCGCGGGCGTCACACGCCCGAAACCAGCGACGCGCGGGACGCCGTCGCCCTCGTCGCGGCCGGCCACCGCCCCCGGCTCAGGCCCGGGCGCGCACGTCCCACGTCGAGTCCCGCACCACGAGGCCGGGGCGGATCACCCGGCGCGGGACGCGCTCGCCGGAGCGCACGCGGTGCAGGATCATCTCGAACCCCAGCCGGCCCAGCCCGACGAAGTCCATCGAGACCGATGTCAGCGCGGGCGTGAAGTACCGGGCGTCCGGCATGTCGTCCACGCCGACCACCGAGTAGTCGTCCGGCGCGACGACGCCCCGTGACCGCAGCGCGGCCATGAACCCGAGCGCCATCTGGTCGTTGCCGGCGAACACGCCGGTGAAGCTGCCGGGATCCACCTCCAGGCCGGCGGCCCAGCCCGACTGCGCCGACCAGTCGCCGCGGAGCACCGGGAGCGCCGGCAGACCGGCCGCGGCGACGGTGTCCCGGTAGGCGCGCTCGCGCTCGTAGCTCTCGTTGGGGCCACCCGGCCCGGCCAGGTGCAGCACGCGCCGGTGCCCGAGCCCCGTGAGGTGGCCCATCGCCAGCATGCCGGCCTCGTAGGAGTCGACGGTGGCCGAGTCCGCGTTCGGCCAGGAGCGCCCGGACAGCAGGACCACCGGCACGCGCTCCCAGACGCGCTCCAGCAGGTCCTCGATCCCGAAGTACGACGAGGACACGATGATGCCGTCGACCCGGGCGGACAGGAACCGGTCGAGCGCGCGGTGCATCCAGCCCGAGTCGCCCGCGCCGGAGGGGTCGGCCTCCAGCTGGACCGTGAGCAGCGAGTAGCCGGCGTCGGCGGCCGCCTGGTTGAGCCCGCTGATGACCGACCAGCTGCCGTAGAGGGACGGACCGGTCGTGAGGACGCCGACGGTCTGCGTCGCGTTGACGCGCAGGCTGCGCGCCGACTGGTTGAGCTGGTAGCCGAGCTCGGCGACCGCCGCCTCGATGCGGCCGCGCGTGTCCGCGCCGACGTACCCGGTGCCGGTGAAGTACCGCGACACGGTCTGGGCCGAGACGCCCGCCAGCCGCCCGACGTCGGCCATCTTGGGGGGCCTGGTCAGGCCGTTCTGCTGGGTCATGCGCGGCCCCTTCGGCCTGGGACGGGTGCGCCCTCGACTCTAGCGAAGGCCGCCCTCGCCGGTCTGTGCATATCCATGCGTTATCCGTTCGTGATGCATCGGGGCTTGCCGACGGCGATAGGTGATCGATAACCTACTCGCATCGACGTCACCGCGGACGTCCCGGTGACGGCACGGACGCCGCCACCGACCCGGTCGCGGCGACCCGCACCCGCCCGCACTCCCGCCCCGGCGAGCACCCGCCTCGCCCCACCGGCACCACCAGGTCCCGCGACGCGACCGCCGGACCCGACACGGCACAGGAGAGCCCGTTGACCCGCATCCCCGACACCCCCGCAGCCCTCGCGACCACGGGCGCCCCACCCCGGTGGCGCCTCGGCGAGACCCCCTGGCTGGACCGGCCGTTCCCGGCCCCGCGCAGCCGCGTGATCGTCGACAACGACTTCTCCGGCGACCCCGACGACCTCTACCAGGTGGTGCACCACCTGCTGTCGCCGTCGGTGACCATCCCGTTCCTCGTCGCCTCGCACCTGCGGGTCGACGACCCGATCGACCCCGGCCCCGACACCGCCGCGAACGCCGAGGCCGTGCTCGCCGACGTCTTCGCCCGGATGGGCCTGGACTCGCCGGAGCGCATCGTGCGGGGGGCGTCGGCCGCGCTGCGGGACACGACCACCCCGCAGGACTCCCCCGCGGCCCGGGCGATCGTCGCCGAGGCGCTGCGGGACGACCCGACGCCCCTGTTCTACGCGGCCGGCGGCGGGCTCACCGACCTCGCGTCGGCGTACCTGATCGAGCCGCGGATCGCGGAGCGCATCGTCCTGGTCTGGATCGGCGGTCCGGAGCACGACGGCCTCGCGGCGCCGCCCGACGACGCGATGCCCGTGGAGTACAACCTGCTCATCGACGTCCCGGCGGCCCGGGTGCTGTTCGACGCGCCCGCGCTGCCGATCTGGCAGGTCCCCCGCGACGTCTACCGCCGGTGCCTGGTGTCGGACGTCGAGCTGCGGCGGCGCGTCGCCGCGACCGGGCCGCTCGGCGCGTACCTGTACGACGTGAT
>DAMBCY010000394.1:0-4057 GCA_032056255.1 Cellulomonas sp.
AGCAGACCGCCACCACCAACGAGATGTCCCGCTCCGTGGCCGAGGCGGCCACCGGGTCGGGGGAGATCGCGGCCAACATCACCGGGGTGGCGGGCGCGACCGCGACCGCCTCCCAGGTGCTCGGCTCGATGGGCTCCTCGATCGGCACCCTCAGCCGCATCGCGGCCGACCTGCGCGCACGGGTGCAGGGCTTCGCGTACTGAGCCGTCCCCGGGCCGTCCCGGGCCGTCCCCGTGCGGGCCGGCCCGGGGCACGACCGCGGGACGGTCGACGTTTGCGAGACTGGGCGGGTGCCTCCCACCACCGCAGCCCTCCCCGTCCTCGACCCGCCGACCCTGCCGGAGGCGCTCGACGTCCGGCTGATCGCGACCGACATGGACGGCTCGCTGCTCGACGAGCGCGGGCGGGTCCCCGCGTCGCTGTGGCCGGTGCTGGACGAGCTGGACCGGCGCGGGATCGCGTTCTGCCCGGCGAGCGGCCGGCAGTACGCGAACCTGCGCGAGCAGTTCGGGGAACGCGGCGCGGACCTCGTGTACATCGCGGAGAACGGTGCCTACGTGGCGCAGCACGGCGCCGAGCTCTCGTCCGACCCGCTCCCCGAGGCCGAGGTGCCCGGCGTGATCCGGCGGGTGCGGGGCCTCGCGGCCGCGGGCCGGGACGTCGGCATGGTGCTGTGCGGGAAGCGCGCGGGCTACGTCGAGCGCGGCGACGGGCGGTTCACGGAGCACGCGGCCCGGCACTACGCCTGGCTCGAGCAGGTCGACGACCTGACGGCGGTGGACGACGTGGTGCTGAAGGTCGCGGTGTTCGACTTCGGCTCGGTCGAGGAGGCCACGGCGCCGGCGTTCGCGGACCTCGCGGACCGGCTCCGCGTCGTGGTGTCGGGGCAGCACTGGCTCGACGTGATGAGCCCCGACGCGGACAAGGGGCACGCGCTGCGCCGGGTGCAGGAGCGGCTCGGGGTGACGCCGGAGCAGACGATGGTGTTCGGCGACTACCTCAACGACGTCGGCATGATCGACGGGGCGGCGTGGTCGTTCGCGATGGACAACGCGCACCCGGACGTGCGGGCGCGGGCCCGGTACGTGGCGCCGGCGAACAGCCGCGACGGCGTGGTGCGGACCATCGCGGCCGCGCTCGGGATGCCGCAGCCCGCCTGACCGCCGGCGGCCGTGGCCGGGCGCGGGGCCTCACCAGGCGTGCAGCACCGGCTCCTCGCCGAGGTAGCTCTCGAACACGCCGCGCTCCCCGGCGGTGAACGCCCGCGGCTCGTGCGTCAGCCGGTCGAGCTGCACCATCCGCGAGCGCGCACGCAGGTAGACGGCGGGTGCGTCGCCCGCGTCGTCGACGACCTCGTAGCCGAAGTCCACCGACGACCGGCCGATGCGCGGCACCCACACGTCGACGGCGACCGGCTCGGGCCGGAACGCCAGCGGGGCGAGATACTCGATCTCGTGCTTGACGACGACGAGCAGCGAGTCGGTGGGCCGCCCGGCGGGGTCGACGCCCATGGACGGGAAGAGGGCGAAGCGGGCGTCGTCGAGGAACCGCAGGTAGGCGGCGTTGTTGACGTGCGCGAACAGGTCGACGTCGGACCACCGCACCTGCATGGTCACGCGTCCGCGCCGGGGCGCGCTGCCGGGGGTCGGGTCGGTCACCGGATCAGGGTAGGTCGCGCGCCGGGGTGGCGGTCGCCGCGACGGCGGGGTCCGGCGCGACGGGGACGGACGACGCCGGCACCGCGCCGGCCCGGCGTCGCAGCCGTCCCTGCGCGAGCAGGATCCCGACCAGGACCAGCACCGCGCCGGCGGGCTCGTGCCACCCGAGCCGCTCGCCCAGCACCAGCACGCCGAGCACGACCCCGACGACCGGGGTGATGTACGTGACGGTGCTGGTGGCGGTGGGCCCCCACCGCAGCAGCACGTCGATGTTCCACAGGTACGCCACGCCGGTGCCGAGCACGCCCAGCACCAGCAGGCTGGCCACGATCGCGGGCGTGAGCGCGACGGGCGTGGTGACGACCCACGGCGTGACGAGCAGCAGCGCGGCGGCGCCGAACCCGATCTGCAGGAACGCGGTCGTCACGGCGGGCACCCGGTGCGGGGTGACGAACCGCCGCAGGTACCCGAAGGTGACGCCGTAGCAGAGCGCCGCCGCGAGGCACGCGAGCTGGCCGGCGACCTCGGAGGTCGAGCCGGTGCCGGAGGCGAGCTGCCAGGGGGCGCTGATCACGACGACGCCGACCAGACCGAGCCCGATGCCGGCGAGCTGGTCCCGGGTGAGCCGCTCGACCCGGAACGCGAGGGTCACGACGAGCGCGGTCATCAGCGGGGTGGTCGCGTTGAAGATGGACGCGAGGCTCGACGCGACGTGCTGCTCGGCCCAGGCGAACAGCGTGTACGGCAGCGCGCAGCCGACCACGCCGACGACCGCGAAGTGCCCCCACATCGCGCGGCCGCGCGGCAGCGGGCTCCGGGTGACCAGCATGACGACGCCGAGCGCGAGCGCGCCGAGCACCAGCCGGGTCCAGGCGATCTGCACCGGGGACGTCCCGGCGAGCGCGACCTTCATGAACAGGAAGCTCGCGCCCCACACGAGGCCCATGCCGACGAACTTCACGAGGGTGCCCGCGGTCGCCCGGCGGTCGGTGCTGGATGCCGTCACCCGCGCAGGCTACGTCCGACCGCCGACAGGAGTCCGGCGGTCTCGCGACCCGGCGGTCGGCCCCGAGGTCCCGCGACGGCGCCTCAGCCGGCACGATCTGCCACGACAGCCCGAACCGGTCCTTGAGCCACCCGCACTGCGAGGGCTCTCCGCCGCCGGCGATCAGCCCGTCCCAGAGCCGGTCCACCTCCTCCTGGGTGTCCACCGCGACGTACAGCGAGATCGCCTCGGTGAACCGGAGCTGCGGGCCGGCGTCGAGCGCCTCGACGGGCAGCCCGTCCAGCTCGAACGACACCCCCGTGACCGAGCCGGGCTCCGCGCCCGGGGCGCCGTCGGGGTGGGTGCGGGTCCCGAGCACCCGGGAGTTCGGGATGAGGGAGGTGTCGAGGGCCGCGGCCTCCTGGGCCTCGCGGTCGAACCACAGGAACGGGTGCACGCTGGTCTGCACGGGAGGCCTCCTCGACTCGGCGGGCACCCGGTCGGCGCCGGTCGCTCGCACCGCGGCACCCGGGCCGCACCGCGCCCCGGCCGCACCGCACGGCGCCGGCGACCCCGCGTCACCGGGCGGCCGGCGCCCCCAGCCGTCGCGCGGTCCCCGCCACCGGGGCGACCAGCGCCGCGGGCAGCAGGAACGCGAGCGCGAGCCCCGGCCCGTCGGCGAGCAGCCCGACGGCGACCGCCCCGAGCACGGCACCGGCGTAGTTGAACAGGTTGACCCGCGCGACCACCTCGTCGACCCGGTCGGGGTCGAGCTCGCCCGCGGCGGAGAACGCCAGCGGGACGAGCGCGCCGACGCCGACGCCGACGACCGCGAACCCGGCGACCGCCGCGGCGGGTGTGGGGACCAGGGCGACCAGGGCCAGCCCGAGGGCGGCCGCGAGCGCCGTGCCCGCGACCAGGGGCCCGCGGCCGGTGCGGAGCACGAGGCGGTCTCCGGCGAGCCGGGTCACGAGGATCGCCGCCTGGTACGCGGCGTAGCCGAGCGGGGCGACGGCGGCGGACGCGAGCAGCACGTCGTGCAGGTACACGGTGCTCCAGGTGCTCACCGCCGAGTCGGCCACGAACGCCGCGAGCACGACGCTGCCGACCACCCAGATGCCGCCGGTGGGCAGGGGCCGGCGTGCGGCGGCCGGAGCGGGGACGGCGATGACGCCGGGCGCCGCCGAGCCCGGGACGGCGGCGCCGGGCACGGCTCCCCCGACCGGGCCGGCGGGCGACCCCGCGGCCGCGTCGTCGGCCGCACCGCCCCCGAGCGCGAGGTCCGTCGTCACCAGCCGGGGCCGGCCGAGCAGCAGCGCGCCCGCGAGCACGGCCGCGGCGACCACGAGCGCACCGGCCGCACCGGGCACCGCCGCCGCACCGACCAGGGCGGACATCACGAGCGCCCCGCCGA
>DAMBCY010000395.1:0-4046 GCA_032056255.1 Cellulomonas sp.
GTACTCCGGCGCGGCGACGGCGTCCGGGGACTCCGGCGCGGCGACGGCGTCCGGGTACTCCGGCGCGGCGACGGCGTCCGGGTACTCCGGCGCGGCGACGGCGTCCGGGGACAAGTCCGTGGCTGTCACCACCGGCCGCGGCGGGAGGGCCGCCGGCGCCATCGGCTCCTGGATCGTCCTGACCGAGCGCGACGCCGACTGGAACATCCTCGGCGTGCAGGCCGTCCCCGTGGACGGGAAGACGGTCAAGGCCGACACGTTCTACGCCCTGCGCGGCGGGAAGGTCGTGGAGGCGTGACCGCGCTGGACCGCCAGGTGGCGGAGACCGCAGAGCGCCAGACCGGCGGGCTGGGTGAGGTCGTGCTGACCGTGTCCGCGTGGGCGTCGGTCGTCGTGTTCGGGCTGCTGGTCGGGCTCGTCGCGTTCGTGGCGGTGGCCCGATGACCGCCCTGGACCGCCCCGAGACGTTCGTCCCGGCGGTGCGTGACGACACCCGCGACGCGCTCGCGTCGGCCGGCGAGGCCGTAGCCCGTGCGTTCCAGCCCGACGCGATGCGTCAGGCTCCCGCGTTCTGGGCCGCGGTCGGCGACCTTCACCGTGCGTCGCAGCAGCGCGAGGTCGCGCTCACCGAGGCCCGACAGGACGAGGACCTCACCGACGCCGCCGGCGCCCTGTGGGACGCCGAGCCGTACGACCCCTTCGGCTCGGACGAGGCGCCCGAGCCCGACTACTTCGGAGACCCGGCATGACCACGACCGAGGAGCGTGTTCTGTTCCCCACGGGTGCGGCCGAGCTCGTCCTGCCTGATGGCGTCGACCGGGAGCACTGGCTCGCTGCCCGGCGTACCGGGTTCGGCGGGTCGGACATCGCCGGGCTGCTCGGGATGTCCCGCTGGTCGTCGCCCTACCAGGTGTGGCTCGACAAGACCGGCCGCGCCGCCGAGGAGCCCGACACGTGGGCGATGTTCCGCGGCCGGGAGGACGAGACGAAGCTGCGCCGCTGGTTCACCCGGGAGACCGGCATCACCGTCGAGACGACCGGCATGTGGCGGTCCCTGGCGCACCCGCTCGCGTTCGCGAACCCCGATGGCCTCACTTCCGACGGCGGTCTGATCGAGTGCAAGTCCCACTCGTGGCGGATGGGCGAGGAGTGGGACGAGGACCAGGTGTCCGACGGCGCCGAGCTGCAGACGCAGTGGTACCTGGGGGTCCTCGACCTCCCGCACGCCTGGGTCATCGCGCAGATCGGCGACGACGAGCCCGTGATCCGGCGGGTCGAACGCGACCGGCTGCTGTTCGCCCACCTCGCGAAGACCGCCGACCGGTTCTGGCGCGACCACATCGCGAACGACAACCCGCCGGCCTTCACGTCGCCGTCTGACCTCGACGCCGTCAAGGCCCAGCACCCGCGAGCGGAGACCGAGACCGCGGTCGCGGACCCCGCCGACGTCGCCCCGGTCATCGCCCGCATCCGTGAGGCCAAGGCCCGCGCGAAGGCCGCACAGGCCGACGCGGACATCGCCGAGGCCGAACTCGTCGCCCTGATCGGCGACGCCACGGACCTCACCGCTGGCGGTCGCGTCGTCGCCCGCCGGCCGGAGGTCCACACCACCCGCCTCGACGGCCGCCGCCTGCGCGCCGACCACCCCGACCTCGCCGACGAGTACACGACCACGTCGACGTACCGCCGCCTGACCATCCCGAAGGAGAAGTGACATGGGCCGCGACCTCACCGCACGCGTGCAGCAGCAGTCCCAGGCCGTCCAGCAGAGCCAGGGGCAGCCGACCCTCACCCAGCTCATCGAGCGGATGAAGCCGGAGATCGCCCGGGCCCTGCCCCGGCACATGGACCCCGACCGCATCACCCGCATCGCGCTCACCGTCCTGAAGCAGACCCCGAAGCTCGGGGACTGCGACCCGGCGACCTTCCTCGGCGCGCTCATGACCGCGTCGCAGCTCGGGCTCGAGCCCGGCCCGCTCGGCGAGGCGTACCTCGTCCCGTACGGGCGCACGGTCACGTTCATCCCGGGGTACCGCGGCCTGGCGAAGCTCGCGTGGCAGTCCGGGCAGGTCGAGTCGATCACCGCGGAGATCGTCGGCGAGCACGACGAGTTCGACTTCCAGATGGGCGACGACCCGCACATCACCCACCGGCCGTCCCTGGACGACCCGGGAGACGCCATCGCGGCCTACGCCGTGATCCGGATCAAGGGCGGTGGCGTGATGCGCGGGGTGATGTCCGTCGCCGCGATCGAGAAGATCCGGAAGCGGTCGCGTGCGGCCGGCTCCGGGCCGTGGGTCACGGACTGGGACGAGATGGCGAAGAAGACCGTCCTGAAGCGGACCCTCAAGCTCGCCCCCCTGTCGACCGAGCTGCAGACCGCGGCCCAGCTCGACGGGTCCGTCCGCACCGACGTGACCCGCCTCGAGGACGCGAAGGTCACGCCCGAGCACGACCTCGCCGACCAGGTCGCACCCGCCCAGGTCATCGAGCAGACCCCCGCGGGTCCGGTCGACGTCGCGACGGGCGAGCTGCCCAACGACGTCCTCGTCGAGGACCCGCCGGCCGACCTGTGGCCCGAGGTCGCGACGCCTGGCGGTGCCGCATGATCGCCGACGGCATGATCGACGTCCCGGTCTACCTGCAGGTCGAGCCGCGACGTCGCGGGTACAACTACGACACCGGGCGCAACGACGGTCCCGCGCGCTACGCAGCCGTCGTCGCGACGACGACGAAGCGGCCGACCAAGCCCCGCGCCGGGGTCGTCGTCGTCAAGGTCACGCTCCGCATCCCCGTGGCGGCGTTCGAGCCGCTGCGCCCCGAGGCGGTCGTGGTCATCCCGACCGACCTCACCGACCCGCACCCCGTCGAGGTCGAGGCTCAGGACCCCACGGACGGTGCTCGGTGAGAACGTTCCCCGCCCGCTTCCCCGGTCGCTGTGCCGCGGACTGCGGGGAGCGCATAGCCGAGGGCGACGAGGTCACGTACGTCGACGACCAGCTCGTGCACGCCGAGTGCGCCGACCGAGACCGGCCGACCTGCGGGCTCGGCCCGATGCCCACGCCGCGCGCGGTGCACGTCTGTCCCGAGTGCCACCTCGTGCAGCCCTGCTACTGCACCTGACCCCTACCCCCGCGGCTGCCCCGCCGCCTCAACCGCCAAGAAGAACCGGCGGGGCAGCCCTCCCGAACCATCGGAAGGAGCCGGACCATGTCCGACCCGAGCTTGACCGTACCCATCGACCCGCGGATCGCGGACGGGTTCCACCGACGTGACGCCCTCGCGTTCATCCTCCGCGGCGTCCTGGTCGCCGTGATGGTCCTCGCGATCGGCGGGGTGACCCTCGCCTACCGGGCGGCCGCCACCGAGCCCGCCCGCACCACCTACACCGCCTCGGCCACGCAGCTCGTCATCGCGTACGGGGCCGGCGCGGACTCCATCGACGTGAACGTCCGCTACGCCGACGGCACGGGCTTTAACCACCACCCGAACCGGGCGGCCGGCGTCGGTGAGGTCCTGACCCTGCCGCTGGCCGGGCTGCCCGCGTGGGTGCAGGTCCACTCCACGGACTGCCACCTCGGGGAGCCCGGCTCCCCCGGCTACGGCACCGACTGCCGCCTCATCGAGGAGGACCCGTGCCCGACCGCGACCACGCCCGCCGGACCTGAGCCCTCGCCGAGCTCACCGCCATCCGAGACGCCCGTGACACCGGCCGAGCCCGAGCCGACCGAGACCGCCGAGCCAGCGCCGCAGCCCTCGACGACGCCGTCGACCGAGCCCTCCACCCCGGCGCCGGACCCGACGGACACGTCGACGTCGTTCCCTTCGCCTACCACCGAACCGTCACCGGGGCCGTCGGACGAGCCGTCGACGACGACGGTTGAGCCGCCGTTCGACGGCACGAACGGCGACCCGAGCACCTGGCCCGAGGACTACAACCAGGGCGACGACGAGCCCATCTACACGTCCGAGGTCTCCGCGGTCGACGACACCGAGCCGAGTGTGTCCGAGTCCCCGAGCGCCCTGGCCGCCACCGGCACCAGGCC
>DAMBCY010000396.1:0-4040 GCA_032056255.1 Cellulomonas sp.
GTCCCGGCGCGCGGCCGCGACGTCCGCCACAGCGGTCGCCATCGGCGCGTGGATGCCGAGCGACACCCGCGTGGTGTGCGCGGCCCCGCCGCCGAACCCGACCAGCACGCCCGCCGCCCCGGTCCGCATGAGGTGCAGCGCCGCGGTGTACGTCGAGGCCCCGCCGACGATCACCGGGACGTCGAGCTCGTAGATGAACCGCTTGAGGTTCAGCGGCTCCGCCCGGCCCGAGACGTGCTCGGCCGACACGGTGGTGCCCCGGATGACGAACAGGTCGACGCCCGCGTCGACGACGTCCTTCCAGAACTCCTGCGTCCGCTGCGGGGACAGCGCGCCCGCGACGGTGACGCCCGCGTCCCGGATCTCGCCGATGCGCCGCCGGATCAGGCCCGGGTCGATCGGGGCCGCGTAGACCTCCTGCATGCGGGCGGTCGCCTCGGCGGCGGGCAGCTCCGCGATCTGCGCGAGCAGCGGCTCCGGGTCCTCGTACCGGGTCCACAGGCCCTCGAGGTCGAGCACGCCGAGCCCGCCGGCGCGGCCGAGCGCGACGGCCGTGGCCGGGCTCATCACGGAGTCCATCGGCGCCGCCAGCACGGGCAGGTCGAAGTGGTAGGCGTCGATCTGCCACCCGACCGAGACCTCCTCCGGGTCCCGGGTGCGCCGCGACGGGACCACGGCCACGTCGTCGAAGGAGTACGCGCGCCGTCCCCGCTTGCCGCGGCCGATCTCGATCTCGTTGCTCACCGGCCCAGGCTACCGGCGCGGACGCCCTCGTCGCGGGGGACGTCCGCGCCCGGTGGCCCGGCCGGGTCGACGCAGGGCCGCCGTCAGCCCGCGGCGGCGTCCACGACCGCCGCGCTGAACGCCGGGAGGTCGTCCGGGTTCCTGGACGTGACGAGCGTGGCCGACCCGGTGCGGGAGACCACGACCTCCCGGTCCACCCAGTCGGCGCCGGCGTTGCGCAGGTCGGTGGCCAGGCTCGGGTACGACGTCAGCGTGACCCCGTCGACCACGCCCGCCTCGATCAGCGTCCACGGCCCGTGGCAGATCGCCGCGACCGGCTTGCCCGCGTCGACGAAGGCCCGCACCAGCGCCCGTGCCCCCTCCTGGGTCCGGAGCGTGTCGGCGTTGACCGTGCCGCCCGGGATGACGAGCGCGTCGAAGTCCGCCGCGGACACCTCGTCGAGCGTGCGGTCGACGGGGTAGTCGCCGCCGGGTTCCAGGTCACCGTTCACCGCGCTCACGGTGCCGGGCTCGGCGGAGACGAGCACGGGCGTCCCGCCCTCGGCGGCGACCGCCTCCCAGGGCGTGGTCAGCTCGGGCTCCTCGACGCCCTTCGCGCTGGTGAGGAACGCGACGGTACGGCCGGTCAGGCGGGCCATGACGACTCCTTCGGTCGGGGGGGTGCCCGCCGGTGGGCGGGCCCACCCCCCAGCGTCGCCCCACCCGCCGTCGTCCGCACCCGCGCACCCGCCCGCGGCGGGTCCGCGACAGGCCGGGCCGAGGTCCCGCCGGGCGTGGGTGGGCGGTGCGATGCTGGCGGCGCCGGGAGGAGGGACGACCGCATGACGTGGACCGAGGGGCCGCTGCTCGGGTTCGACACCGAGACCACCGGCGTCGACGTCGACCACGACCGCGTCGTCACCGCCGCCCTCGTGCGGCGCGACGCCGCCGGCACCCACGTCCGCACCTGGCTGATCGACCCCGGCGTCCCGATCCCCGAGGCGGCGAGCGCGATCCACGGCATCAGCACCGAGCACGCCCGCGCGCACGGGGTCGCCCCGGCCGGCGCGCTGGACGAGATCGCCGGGCTGATCGCCGACGCGATGCGGGGCGGCGTCCCCGTCGTCGCGTACAACGCGTCCTACGACCTCTGCCTGCTCGAGGCCGAGCTGCGGCGGCACCGGCTGCCGACCGTCGAGGACCGGCTCGGCGGCGCGGTCCGCCCCGTCATCGACCCGCTCGTGCTCGACCGCGCCGAGGACCGGTACCGCTCCGGCAAGCGCAAGCTGGTCGACCTGTGCGGCGTCTACCAGGTGGTCGACACGGGCAGCCTGCACACGGCCGACGTCGACGTGGTCGCGACCCTCGACGTGCTGGACCGGATCGTCGGGCGGTTCCCGCACCTCGGGGACCTGGACCTCGTCTCGCTGCACGACTACCAGGTCACCGCGCACCGCGCCTGGGCGGAGGCGTTCAACGCCTGGCGTGCCGAGCGCGGGCACACCGGGCCGGGCGCGGAGACGACGTGGCCGAGCCGGGGCGGAGGCGGCCGGCCGCGGGAGCTCGCGGCGCCCGTGCACGACCCCGCGCGGGACCGGAGGTTCGCGGGACGCCCGGTCCAGGACATGCTCATCGCCTGACCTGCGGTGCTACGCCGTCCGTGACGTGCGGATACGCGGCGGACGGGGCGCACGCACACGATCTCCCCATCTGACGCCGCGCGGATATCTCATCCATGAGTTACGGTCGCTCGGTGACCACGACCACCCCGGCGACCGGAACCGTCCCGACGGCGACCTCGCCCATCCCGCTCGTCACCCCCACCCTCCCCGAGCAGCTGGCGCACGTCGGCTCGCTCGTCCGGTCCGCGCGCCGCCACCGCGGCCTCACGCAGACCCAGCTCGCCGAGCTGCTCGGCACCAGCCAGTCCGCGGTGCACCGCATCGAGCAGGGCACCCAGAACCTCAGCCTCGACATGCTGACCCGGATCGGGGCCGCGCTCGAGTCCCCCATCGTCACCGTCGGCGCCCCGCAGCACACCCACCTGCGCGTGCAGGGCGGCGTGCAGCTGCGGGGACGGCTCGACGTGAACACCTCCAAGAACGGCGCCGTCGCGCTGCTGTGCGCCTCGCTGCTGAACCGCGGCACCACCCGGCTGCGCAACGTCGCCCGGATCGTCGAGGTCGACCGCATCGTCGACGTGCTGCGCTCCGTGGGCGTGCGCGCCACCTGGTCCGCCGACGGCCGCGACCTGGAGATCGTCGTCCCGCGGGACCTCGACCTCGACGCCATCGACGTGGACGCCGCCCGGCGCACCCGCTCGATCATCATGTTCTTCGGCCCGCTGCTCGGGCAGCGCGACGACTTCTTCCTGCCGTACGCGGGCGGCTGCGACCTCGGCAGCCGGACCGTCGAGCCGCACATGATCGCCCTGCGCCCGTTCGGCCTGGCCGTGTCCGCCTCGGCCGGCCGCTACCACGCACGGGTCACCGACCCGGGCGGCGCCGACCTGTCCATCGTGCTCACCGAGCGCGGCGACACCGTGACCGAGAACGCCCTCATGGCCGCCGCGCACCGCGACGGCGTCACCACGATCCGCAACGCCAGCCCGAACTACATGGTCCAGGACCTGTGCTTCTACCTCGAGCTGCTCGGCGTGCGGATCGAGGGCATCGGCACCACGACCCTGCGCGTGCACGGGACGTCGCAGATCGACGCCGACGTCGAGTACGCCGTCTCGGAGGACCCGGTCGAGGCGATGAGCCTGCTCACCGCCGGCATCGTCACCGGCTCGGAGATCACCGTCGGCCGGGTGCCGATCGAGTTCATGGAGATCGAGCTCGCGACCCTGTCCGAGATGGGCCTGCGCTACACGCTCTCCACCGAGTACACCGCGCACAACGGCCGGACCCGCCTGGTCGACGTCACGGTGCACCCGAGCGAGCTCCGCGCCCCGCTGGACAAGATCCACCCGATGCCGTTCCCGGGGCTGAACATCGACAACCTGCCGTTCTTCGCCGTGATCGCCGCGTGCGCGACGGGCTCGACGCTCGTGCACGACTGGGTCTACGAGGGCCGGGCGATCCACCTCACCGACCTCACCCGCCTCGGCGCGGACGTGCGGCTGCTCGACGCGCACCGGCTCCAGGTCTCCGGGCCGACCCGGTGGTCGGGCGCGGAGGTGTCCTGCCCGCCGGCCCTGCGCCCCGCGGTGGTGATCCTGCTCGCGATGCTCGCGGCGAAGGGCACCAGCGTCCTGCGCAACGTCGACATCATCGCCCGCGGGTACGAGCAGCTCCAGGAGCGCCTGGTCGAGC
>DAMBCY010000397.1:0-2039 GCA_032056255.1 Cellulomonas sp.
GGCGAGTCCGAGCCGCGGCACGACGCCGGCCAGGGACAGGAAGAACGCGCCGGGCCCGACGGGCAGCACGGCCTTGGGCGCCTGGGAGGCGACGCCGTTGCCGAGGTCGGCGAGGCAGCGGGTCACCTCGTCCACGACCGCGGCCGGCGGGACGGCGGCGACGTCGGCGTCGGTCAGCTCACGCACCGGGCACCTCCTCGCGCGCACCGGCCGCCACCGGCGCACCCGGCGCACCCGGCGCCGCGGTCCGCGCCTCGACGGCCAGCGCCACGACCCCCGCCACGGTCCGCAGGTACGCGGTGCGCGCGGGCGGGAACGCCCGGGGCGCGCGGCTGACGAACGCCAGGTCGCCCCACACCTGCCCGCGCACGTGCAGCGGGAACATCACGCAGGCGTGCAGGTCCTCGGCGGTGGACATCCGGGCGGTGACGGGGAACCGCTTGGACAGCCGGGACATGTCGGACATCTGCACCACCTCCCCGCGGGTGTAGACCTGCGAGCCCATGAACCCCTCGCTGATCGGGTGGCCGGTGGCGATCGACTGCCGCCACCGCGCGGACATGCCCGCCGACGCGACCAGCCGCGAGACCGCGCGCCCGGCGCCGTCGACGTCCATCCGGAACACGGTCGCCGCGTCGCCGAACCCGCGGGTGACGGCCCACTGCACGACCGTCTCCGCGAGCGTGCCGAGGTCCTCGGCGGCGGGCAGCGTGTCGACCAGCGCCCGCAGCGCGTCGCCCTGCGCGTTCAGCACCGCGATCGCCTCGCGCAGCCGCTCCTCGCTCCGGTCCTCCCCGAGCTCGGCCACCGGCTGCAGGAACTGGTAGCCCAGGCCGCGGACGGACCCGATCCACTGCGGGGCGCGCGGGTCGTCGCCGAGCTTGCGTCGCAGGCGCCCGACGTGGATGCGCAGCGTGTTCCGCACGTCGCCGTGCCGCCAGCCCCAGACCTGCTGCACGATCTCGTGGTGCGGCGCGACCTGCTGCGCGCGGGACATCAGGGAGGCCAGCAGGTCGAACTCGGTCTGGCTCAGCCCGATCTGCTCCTGGTCGACGAGGCAGCGACGGGACTGCAGGTCCACCCGCATCCGCCCGGCCTGCAGCCAGCGCACCTGCAGCGCCGGGTCGCCGGCCGCGCTGCGGGACAGGGCACCGAGCCGGGCGACCACCTCGCGGGCGCTCGCGTACGGCTCGATCACGAGGTTCGCGCCGGCGCCCAGCAGGGTCAGCACCTCGTCCGCGGTCACGTCGGTGGCGACCACCGCGAGCGGGGCCGAGCCCCCACGGCGCAGCTGCCGCACCGCCTGGTGCACCCACGCGAACGTGCTGCCGCCCACCAGCACCAGCCGCGGCTCGCGCACCGAGACGCCGTGCGCGGCCCGGGTGACGTCCTCGTGCACCGCGGTGGGCCACGACGTGCGGCCGACCCGGGTGTGCAGCCGCGACGCGGGCGACCCCGGCTCGGCGCACAGCACGGCCGGGCTGAGCAGCGCGGCGTCCTGCGGGGTCAGCGCGCGGCCGAGGCCGAGCTCGAGGGCGGTGGCGGTGGTCACCGGGCTCAGAGCACCTTCGACAGGAACGCGCGGGTGCGCTCGTGCTCGGGTGCGCCGAGCACGCGGGCGGGCGGGCCCTGCTCGACGATCCGGCCGTCCGACATGAAGGCGACCTGCGAGGCGACCTCGCGGGCGAACGCCATCTCGTGCGTGACCACGATCATCGTCATGCCGTCGGCGGCCAGGCCGCGCATCACGTCGAGCACCTCGCCGACCAGCTCCGGGTCCAGGGCGGACGTGGGCTCGTCGAACAGCATGAGGTCGGGCCGCATGGCCAGCCCGCGGGCGATGGCGACGCGCTGCTGCTGGCCGCCGGACAGGCTGCGCGGGTAGGCGTCGGCCTTCTCCGCCATCCCGACCCGGGTCAGCAGGTCCGTCGCGGTGGCCACGGCGGCGTCCCGGGAGTACTTGCGGACCCGCATCGGCGCCTCGATGACGTTCTGCAGCACCGTCAGGTGCGGGAACAGGTTGAAGTGCTGGAACACCA
>DAMBCY010000397.1:2049-4028 GCA_032056255.1 Cellulomonas sp.
GCGCTGCGCGTGCACCGCCTTCTCGGGCAGCTCGTGCAGCCGGCCGCCGCGCTCCGCCATGCCGATGAGCCGGCCGCCGACCACGACGCGACCGGCGTCGGGCCGCTCGAGGTGGTTGATGCAGCGCAGCAGCGTCGACTTGCCGGAGCCCGAGGCCCCGATCAGGCACAGCACCTCGCCCGCCGGCACGTCGAGGTCGACGCCGCGCAGCACCTCGTGCGAGCCGAACCGCTTGCGCAGCTCGCGCACCTGGACTAGCGCCTGGGGAGCAGCCACCGGGTCCACCTTCCGTTGCGGGGGGAGTCGTCGACGCGCCGGAACCCGGCGCCGAGGCGGGCCTCCAGCCGGGACTCGACGGCGGTCAGCAGGGTGACGACGACGAGGTACCAGACGCAGACCACGATGAGGACGGGGATGGTCTCGTAGGTCCGCGCGTAGATGAGCTGGCCGGCGTACAGCAGCTCGGGCAGCGCGATGACGGACACCACGGACGAGTACTTGAGCAGGCCGATCGCCTCGTTCGCGGCCGGCGGGACGATGACCCGCAGCGCCTGCGGCAGGACGATCCGGCGGAACGTGTCGACCTTGCCGATCCCGAGCGCGTGCGCGGCCTCCGTCTGGCCCTTGTCGACCGAGATGATCCCGGACCGGATGATCTCGCCCAGGTACGCGGCCTCGTTCAGCGCGAGGCCGAGGATCGCGGCCGTCCAGGGGGTGATGAGGTCGTTGGTGCTGGCGGACCAGAACGTCGGGCCGAACGGGATCCCGATGCTGAACGTCGGCACCAGGATCGCCAGGTTGTACCAGAGGATCAGCTGCACGAGCACGGGCGTGCCGCGGAAGAACCAGACGTACACCCCGGCGGTGCCCCGCAGCAGGGGGCTGGTCGAGAGCCGCATCACGGCGAGCACCAGGCCGAGCAGCGCCGCGATCACGGTGCCGATCAGCGTCAGCAGCAGCGTCGTGCGCAGCCCGGCCAAGATGCGGGGGTCGAACAGGTAGCCCGCGACCACGTCCCACCGGTAGTTCGGGTTGGTCACGAAGGACCAGCCGATGGTGGCCGCCACGACCGCGACCAGCACCATGCCGACCCAGCGCCACGGCCTGGGCCGCGGGACGACGACGTTGTCGGCGCCCCGCGGTGCCAGGGTGAGGTCGGGAGCCGTCATCAGAACGGCGACCCGTTGATGATCGGGGCGTCCAGCGCGCGGTCGGCGATGCCCCACTCGTCGAGGATCTCGGCGTAGGTGCCGTCCGCCATGATCGCGGCGAACGCGGACTCGAACGCCTCGGTCAGCTCGCTGTCCTGGGGGAAGGCGGCGGCGAAGTAGCCCTCGTTGAGGTACCCGCCCGACGTCTTCAGCTCGTCGGGGCTCGCCGCGAGGATGTACGCGTTCGCGGCCGAGTCGTTCGGCGTGACGTCGATCCGCCCGGACTTCAGGGCCAGCACGGTGGCGTCGAGGTCGGCGAACTCGCTGATCGTGATCGCCTCGTCACCGGCGTCCGTGCAGGCCGTCGACGCGTCGGCCAGCAGGCCCGCCTCGATGGCGCCGCCCGGGATGCCGACGACCTCCCCGCACAGGTCGTCCATCGACGCGACGTCGCGGTAGTCCGCGCGGGTGAGGAAGTTGTTCGCCGCCAGCAGGTAGTCGACGAAGTCGACCGTCTCCTGGCGTTCCTTGGTGTCGAACATCCCGGTCAGCGCGACGTCGTACCGGCCCGAGGACAGGCCCGGGATGATCGTGTCGAAACCGGCGCTCTCGAACTCGATCGTGCGGCCGAGCTCCGTGGACAGCGCGGCGGCCAGGTCGACGTTGATGCCCTCCCAGGTCTTCCCGTCCTCCGCGAGGAAGTTGTACGGCAGCAGGGAGGGGTCGGCGGCGGCCACGATCGGCTCGCCCGGGGCCGAGGACCCGTCGGTCGCCGTGGCGTCGGAGGAGCAGGCGGACAGACCGAGAGCGAGCAGGACGGTGCCGGCC
>DAMBCY010000398.1:0-4014 GCA_032056255.1 Cellulomonas sp.
CCCCATGACCGCCGCCCCGCCCCGCCCCGCCACACGCACGTCGGGCCGCCTCGTCGTCCTGGTGTCCGGCGCCGGGTCGAACCTCGCCGCGCTGCTCGCGGCGCACGACGTCCCGGGCCACCCGGCGCGTGTGGTGGGCGTGGTCGCCGACCGGGCCTCGGCCGGCGCGCTGCGGCTGGCGCAGGACGCCGGCGTCCCGACCGCGGTGGTGGCCCCGGCGGACTTCGACGACCGCGCGGCGTGGGACCGGGCGCTCGCGGACGCGGTCGCGGTGTTCCGCCCCGACCTCGTGGTGTCCGCGGGTTTCATGCGCATCCTCGGCCCGGCGGTCCTGGACCGGTGGCCGGGCCGCGTCGTGAACACCCACCCCGCGCTGCTCCCGGCGTTCCCCGGGGCGCACGCCGTGCGGGACGCGCTGGCGTTCGGCGCGAAGGTCACGGGCTGCACGCTGCACGTCGTCGACGCGGGCGTGGACACCGGCCCGGTGGTGGCGCAGGCGGCGGTCCCGGTGCTCGACGGCGACGACGAGGCGACCCTGCACGAGCGGATCAAGGTCGCGGAGCGGGCGCTGCTGGTCGAGTGGGTCGGGCGGATCGTCGCGGGCGGGATGCGGGTCGAGGGCCGGGCCGTCACGGTCGGCCTCGGGTAGGCTCGTCCTCGGGCCGTGACTGGCGAGAGGTGGAACTGACCACCGGGGAGCGACCCGCACGTCCCACCGCCGCACCGTCCGCCTGGGTGCTCGGGTCCGATCACCGTGGCACTCCCACGTGGTGCCCGCCCCGACCCCGGAGGACTGCCGTGCCCGCCGTGCCCGCCGTGCCCGTGACCCCCCACGAGAACCTCGCCCCGCTCCCGGCCGTCGCCGACCCGACGGCCGACGCCACCCGCCGCCCCGTGCGCCGGGCGCTGCTGTCCGTCTACGACAAGTCCGGCCTGGTGGAGCTCGCGGGCGCCCTGCACGCCGCCGGCGTCGAGCTGGTCTCGACCGGGTCGACCGCCGCGACGGTCGCGGCGGCCGGCGTCCCGGTGACCCGCGTCGAGGACGTCACCGGGTTCCCGGAGTGCCTGGACGGGCGGGTGAAGACGCTGCACCCGCGGGTGCACGCCGGCATCCTGGCCGACACCCGCCGGCCGGAGCACCTGGCGCAGCTGGACGAGCTGGGCGTCGCGCCGTTCGAGCTGGTCGTGGTCAACCTGTACCCGTTCACCGCCACGGTGGCCTCGGGCGCGACGCCGGACGAGTGCGTGGAGCAGATCGACATCGGCGGGCCGTCCATGGTGCGCGCGGCGGCGAAGAACCACCCGAGCGTCGCGGTCGTCGTGGACCCGGCGTCGTACGGCGCGGTCGTCGCGGCCGTGGGTGCGGGTGGCTTCACGCTGGCCGAGCGCACCCGGCTCGCGGCCCAGGCGTTCGTGCACACCGCGAGCTACGACGTGGCGGTGGCGTCCTGGATGGGCAGCGTCGCGACCACGACGGACGAGGTCGACGGGGTCGCCACCGGGTTCCCCGCCTGGGTGGGGGCGACCTGGGAGCGGGCCGACGTGCTGCGGTACGGCGAGAACCCGCACCAGCGTGCCGCGGTGTACACCTCGGGCCACGGGCCGGCCGGTCTGGCGCAGGCGACCCAGCTGCACGGCAAGGCGATGAGCTACAACAACTACGTCGACGCGGACGCGGCCTGGCGCGCGGCGCACGACCACACGGGGCCGGCCGTCGCGATCATCAAGCACGCCAACCCGTGCGGCATCGCGGTGGGCGCCGACGTCGCCGACGCGCACGCCAAGGCGCACGCCTGCGACCCGGTGTCGGCGTTCGGCGGCGTGATCGCCGCGAACGTCCCGGTCACCGCGGCGGCGGCCGCGCAGATCGCCGAGGTGTTCACCGAGGTCGTCGTCGCGCCGGCGTACGAGCCCGAGGCCCTGGAGATCCTGCGGCGGAAGAAGAACATCCGGCTGCTCGTCGTCGACGCGCCGCCCTCGGCCGCGGTGGAGCTGCGCCCGATCAGCGGCGGGCTGCTGCTGCAGCAGGTCGACCGGGTCGACGCCGACGGGGACGACCCGACGACCTGGACCCTCGCGTCCGGTGCCGCGGCCGACGAGGCGACGCTCGCGGACCTGGCGTTCGCCTGGCGCGCGGTGCGTGCGGTGAAGTCCAACGCGATCCTGCTCGCGGACGGCGGCGCGTCGGTCGGCGTCGGGATGGGCCAGGTCAACCGGGTGGACTCCTGCCGGCTGGCCGTCGAGCGCGCGAACACCGGGGACGCCGAGCGGGCGCGCGGCGCGGTGGCGGCGTCCGACGCGTTCTTCCCGTTCGCCGACGGCCTCCAGGTGCTGCTGGACGCCGGCGTGCGGGCGGTCGTCCAGCCCGGCGGGTCGGTCCGGGACGAGGAGGTCGTCGCCGCGGCCGCCGCGGCGGGCGTCACCCTCTACCTCACGGGCACCCGCCACTTCGCCCACTGACCCCTCGCCCGCGCCTCGCCCGCTCTGGACGCCGAGATCGGTGTGTCGCGCGCGAGATCGGACCTCCCGGCTCCGATCTCGGCACCGACACACCGATCTCGGCGCTGGGGGGGTGGAGTGCTCGGCCGGCTTGACGGCGCGGGACGGTGGTCGGCGATGATGCAGCCACCCGACCCGTGGCGCACCGCCGCGTCGCGGTCGTCGGCCGTCGGGAGGCATGCATGCGTCGGGGGACCAACCTGCCCCGGATGGGCGACTTCAACCAGACCGTGGTGCTGGACGCCATCCGGCGGGCCGGCGACGGCCTGGCGCGCGCGGAGGTCGCCCGCCGCACCGGGCTGTCCGCGCAGACCGTGACGAACGTGGCGCGCCGGCTGCTGGATCTCGGGCTGGTCGTCGAGGAGGGTGAGGCGGTGCGCTCCGGGCCGGGCCGGCCGGGGACGCTGCTGCGGCTGAACCCGCCGAGCCGGTACGCGGTCGGGGTGCACCTGGACCCCGCGACGATGACGTTCGTGCTGCTGGACCTGTCCGGTGCCGTGGTCGCCCGGGCGCAGTCCCCGACGCCCGTGCCGGAGGACCCGGGCGCCGTCGTCGACGGGCTGGTCGGGGAGATCGAGGGGCTGCTCGCCGCCGCCGGGGTGGAGCGGGACCGGGTGCTCGGCGTGGGGATCGCGGCGCCGGGCCCGATCGACGTGGAGGCGGGCGTGGTGCTGGACCCGCCGCACCTGCCGGGCTGGCACGACGTGCCGCTGCGGGACGCGGTGGCCGAGCGCACCGGGCTGCTGGCGGTGCTGGACAAGGACGTGATCGCCGCGGCGAGCGCGCACCTGTGGCACACCGGGGCGCACGCGTCGGACTTCGTGTTCTTCTACCTCGGCACCGGCGTCGCGGTGTCGACGGTGCTCCGGGACGACGTGGTGCGGGGGGTGTCCGGCAACGCGGGGGAGTCCGGGCACCTGACCGCGGACCCGGACGGGCCGCGGTGCTGGTGCGGACGGCGCGGCTGCCTGGGCGCGGTGCTGGCCGCGGAGGCGCTGGCCGAGCAGGGGCGCGCCGCCGGCGTCGCGCTGCCGGGCTGGGGCGACGGCAGCGACCCGCGCGCGGTGGACGAGGCGATGACGGCGCTGTGCGCGGCGGCCGACGACGGGCACCCGGGCGCGCGCGACGTGCTGCGGCTGGCCGGCCGGCGCCTCGCGATGGCGGCGGGGGTGCTGACGGACCTGCTGGACGTGCCCGCGGTCCTCGTCGGCGGGCCGCTGTGGGACCGGATCGCCCCGCACGCGGCCGAGGCGCTCGCGGCGGAGCTCGCGGTGCACGTCGTCCCGGGCGGGCACGCGCTCACGGCGGCCTCGTCGGAGTTCGGGGCCCAGGTCGGCGCGGTGGGCGCCGGCTGCCTCCTGCTGGGGCGGGCGTTCACTCCCCGGCCGACGGACCTGCTCCTGGTCAGCTGACCGCGGGGTCGCCGCCGGCGAGGTCGTCATGTCCTCGCGAGGTCGTCAGGGTCGGGTCAAGCGGTCGTTGCAACTTCGGGTGAGCCGGGTGTGGCCTGGAGGA
>DAMBCY010000399.1:0-4012 GCA_032056255.1 Cellulomonas sp.
CGCGGCGCACGATGGTGGCGGGGACCAGGGGCTCGGTGGCGGAGGGGGCGGCGTAGGCGTGGACGGTGCGCACGGGTCTCCCGGGAGGTCGAGGTGGATGAGGACGACGGTATCGGACGCCCGGTCGGGCGCGAGCACGACCGCGGTGGCCCGCCCCGGTTCCCCGATCTCGGACCCGGACGTCGCCCGGGTGTCACCCGGGCGCCGGCCGGCGTTCACCGGCGGACGGCACAGTCGGGGGTGGGAGCGCCGGCGGGATCGGCCGGCGGGGACGGAGCGGGGTCCATGCAGGCGGTGCGCGACGTCGGTGCGCGGGGCACGGGGATGCCGGTCGACGACCCGGTCTACGTGGTCGAGCTCGGTCCCGGACGCGGGTCCCCGCGTCCGGAGCGCTGGCGGCTGACGGGCGCCGACGACGTGCTCGAGGTGCTCGAGTGGGCGGGGCGCGAGCAGCGCGGCCGCCCGGTGTCCGTGAGCGTCGAGATCGAGGACGGCGGCGGGCGCACGCTGGTCCGGCTGACGCCCGAGCGCGGGCTGCGCACGGTCGCCGGCTGGTAGCGCCGCGCGTCAGACCCGGAACACGGCGATCCGGTCGACCAGCTCCCGCGAGCCGTCGGCCACGACGTCCATGTCCCCGTCCACCCGCGCGAGCACGTCGGCGCTCGTCCCGGCGGCCGCGGCGACGGACGTGATGCTCCCGGCGATCTCCCCGGCTCCCGTGGCCGCCTCGGCGACCGCGCGGGACATCTCCGCCGTGGTGGCGGTCTGCTCCTCGACGGCCGAGGCGATGGTCAGCTGGTAGTCGTTGATCCGGGCGATGATCTGGGAGATCTGGTCGATCGCGGCGACCGCGCCCCCGGTGTCCGCCTGGATGGCCTCGACGCGCCGGGCGATGTCGTCGGTGGCGCGGGCGGTCTCGGTCGCGAGCTCCTTGACCTCGCCGGCGACGACGGCGAAGCCCTTGCCGGCCTCCCCGGCCCGGGCGGCCTCGATCGTGGCGTTCAGGGCGAGCAGGTTGGTCTGCTCCGCGATGGACGTGATGACCTTGACGACGTCGCCGATCTCCTGCGAGGACGAGCCCAGCCGGGCGACCGTGGCGTTGGTCGCGGCGACCTCGGTGGTGGCCTGCGCGGCGAACCGGGCGGCCTGCGAGGCGTTCTCGGCGATCTCCCGGATGCTGGCGCCCATCTGCTCGGCCCCCGCGGCGACGGCCTGCACGTGCCGCGAGACCTGCCCGGCCGACGTCGCGACGACCTCGACCTGCGTGCGGGTGTCCTCGGCGGCCCGTGCCCCCTCCGCGGTCGCCCCGCGCAGCGATCCGACCGTGGTGCCGGTGCGGCCGGCGGTGGCGGACACGTGGCCCACCAGGGTCGAGACGGCCCCGATCGCGTCGTCCAGCGCCTGGCCCGCACGCGAGATCTCCCCGCCGCCGTCGAGCCCGGTGCGCTGCGTGAGGTCGCCCCGGGCGACGGCGACGGCCACGTCGGAGATGCGGCCCGCGGGCCCGGCCACGTCCCGGGTGACCTTGCGGGCGGCGTAGACGGTGAAGGCCGCGGCCGCCGCGCCGAGGACGACCAGCGCGAGGCGGCCGCGCTCCTCGGCCTGACGCTGCCCGGCGCGCAGCGCGGCCGCCCGGTCCTGCGCGGAGGCCTGGATCTGGTCGGCGAGCGTCAGCACCCGCGCGTACGAGGCGCCGGCGGCGCCGTCGTTGATCGCGTCCATCGCCGCGGCGTAGTCCGCGTCCCGTCCGGTCGACAGCAGGGAGACCACCACCGCGTCGCCGGCCTCGAACAGGTCCCACGCCGGGGCGAGCGCGTCGAACCACTCCTGCTCCTGCGCGGTGGCGCCGGGGGCGTCGAGGTCGGCCAGCCACGCGTGCACGTCGGCCTCCGCCGCGAGCATGCTCGACCGGTTGCCGGCGTCGTCGGCGAGCGCCGCGGCCGGCCCGACCGCCGCCACGTCGGCGGCGACGAGCCCCTGCCAGCCGGTGACGTCGGCGATCTGGAACCGCGCCTCCTCCGCGAGCCGCTGCACGTGGTCGGCCTCGGCGACCCGGTCGGCGTAGCTGCGCTGCACGTGGGCCGTCACGAGGCCGAGGGCGATCGCGCCCACCAGGACGGCGAACAGGACGCCGAAGACCGCGGACATGCGCGCGCCGATGGACTGCTGGTTCCAGCTGGACACCGAGGTTCCGTTCCCGACGAGGAGGAGGCTGTCGCCCCCAGTGATCGGCAGGTCCGCGCGGATGTTCAGGGGATCCGGGGGATCATCGGGGCATGACCCCCGCCGTGCCCGACGTCCCCGCCGCGCCCGACGCACCCGTGCGCGGACCGGCACCCGACGGGCGGGCGCCCGCCCGCGCGCGGCGCACCGACCCCGAGCGCCGCGCCCGCATCGTCGAGGCCTGCGTCGCGGTGATCGCGGAGCGCGGGGTCGACGGGACGTCGGTGCGCCGGGTCGCCGCCGCGGCCGACGTGCCGCTCGGCTCGATGACCTACCACTTCACCGGCCGGGACGAGCTGCTGCGGGCGGCGTTCGCGCGCGTGGCCGACGAGACCGCCGACCGGTTCGCGGCCCGGCTGGAGCAGGTGGCGCCCGGGGACCGCGAGGGCGGCGTCCGCGCGGTGACGGACATCGTGCTGCTCGACGTGTTCCCGACGGCGCGCGAGCTGGTGCTCACGCACGAGCTGTACACGCTGGCGGCCCGCGACGCGGGGTACCGCACGCTGACGAACGCGTGGATGCGGCGCAGCCGGGCGGCGCTCGAGCGGTGCTTCGACCCGACGACCGCGCGGGTGCTGGACGCCCTGATCGAGGGGCTGACGATCCACCGTGCGCTGGACACCGAGCCGGCGCCGGACTCCGACGTCGAGCTGGCGGTGCGCCGGGTCGCGGGCGCCGGGGGCGACGCCGCGGGGTGAGGCGGCCTCCTGGTGGCGGCACCGGCCGGGGGCTACCGTCCGGAGATGGTGATCTTCCTGATCCGCGTGGCCATCTTCCTGGGCTCGTCCGCGGTCGGCCTGGGGGTGACCTCGCTGCTGGTCGAGGACGTCCACGTCGGCCTCGGGGGCTTCGTCACCGCCGTCGTGGTGTTCACCGTCGCGCAGGCGGTGCTCACGCCCTTCATCGCGACGATGGCGCGCAGGTACGCGAGCGCGTTCCTCGGGGGCGTCGGGCTGGTGTCGACGTTCGTGGCGCTGCTGGTCGCGACGCTCGTCCCGGGCGGGCTGGAGATCTCGGGCGGCGTGGCGACGTGGATCGCGGCGGTCGTGCTCGTGTGGCTGGTGACGGCGCTCGCGACGTGGCTGCTGCCGATGGTGCTCCTGCGCAAGCGGCTGCAGGCCCGGGGCCGTCCGGCCGCGTGATCCGCGCGGCGCCGACCGGCCCCGCGTCGCCGTCGGCGCAGGACCAGACCGGCGTCGCCCCCGCGTCGGACGCGGTGCAGATCAGCGCTACCGCAGCGGCGTGGGCGAGTCCCTTCCCGCGGTGCTCGGGGACGGTCTCGATGCCGATGTCGAGGTCGGTGCCGGTCCGGAACGAGGTGAAGGCGAGCCACAGCGGCCACGGTGCGGCTCCGAGGGTGGCCTCGGGTCGTGACGGGTCGCCTCGGCGACTCGGACGGCAGACCGTCCCGGGTGCGACCACCTTCTGCGTCCTGGACGGCCCGGTCGTCCGGGACGCGCGAGAGTGCCCGACCTGTGGGACGACGGTGCCGGACCTTTGACGCCGCCCGGTCCGGGGGTGTTCACTGCATGGCCGTAAGGGAAGGCTAGCCTTACCATCAGCAGACGTAACGGAGACGCAGATGAGAGCCGTGCACGAGGGCCCGCCGACGGCGCGCCCGCACCACCCCACCCGCTCGCGCCGGACCGCGCTCGGCGCGGCGCTCGCGCTGCTGCTGCCCGCGGTGCTCGTGCCGCTGGCCGCGACCTCCGCCGCGGCGGCTTCCACGACGGTGGGCCCGATCGGCGGCGCGACGCTCACGCTCAGCTCGCTGGAGGTCCCGCTCGGC
>DAMBCY010000400.1:0-4003 GCA_032056255.1 Cellulomonas sp.
AGTACTCGGTACGCCCGGGGTTGTAGCGCGCGTCGTAGTCGTAGGGGCCGTCCGTGACGACCTCGACGGCCGGGAGGGCCACCGGCTCGCCGTCGAGCTCCACGACGCCGACGGCGACCTCCGTGCCCTCGACGGCCCGCTCGATCAGCGCGGTGTCGCCGTACGCGAAGCACGAGACCATCGCCCCCGGGAGCTCCTCGGCGGTCCGGACCAGCGTCACGCCGAGCGCCGATCCGCCGCGCGAGGGCTTGACGACCAGCGGCAGGCCCAACCGGGCGACCACGGCGTCCATCACCCGGCCCGCGCCGAGCTCGCGGAAGAGGCTCTGCGGCAGCGTCGCGAATTCCGGCGTCGCGATGCCGGCGCGGGTGACCGACGTCTTGGCGATCGGCTTGCTCCAGGCGACGCGGCTGGCGCGCGGCCCGGTGCCCAGGCTCCGCAGCCCGAGCAGCTCCAGGACGTCCCGCACCGACCCGTCCTCGCCGCTCGCGCCGTGCAGGAGCGGCCACACCAGGTCGGGCCGGGCCTCCGTGAGCGCCGGGACCAGGTCCGCGTCGACGTCGTGCACCCACACGTCCACGCCGGCCGTCCGCAGCGCCTCCGCGACCCGTCGGCCGGACCGGATGGACACGTCCCGCTCGTGGGACAGACCACCCGCGAGGACGACGACGCGCGGGGCAGAGGCGGGAGCGGGCGACACGAGGTCCTCCTGGGCACGGGACCGCGGTGGCGGTCGGTGGTGGTCGGTGGTGCCGGCGAACGGGATCAGGCGAGGTCGGGGCCGGGTGACTGCACGTCGTCGCCGGACCGGGCGCCCCCGGTGCCGAACAGGGACACGAGCTCGCTCTCGCTCGCGACGACGCCCGCCAGCCGCCGGACGCCCTCGCGGATGCGCTCGGGGGTCGGGAAGCAGAACGACAGCCGGACGTGGTCCGACCCCTGCCCGTCGGCGTAGAACGCGGTGCCGGGGACGTACGCGACCCGCGCGGTGACGGCGCGGGGCAGCATGGCCTTGGCGTCGAGCCCGTCCGGGAGCCGGACCCACGTGTAGAAGCCGCCGTCGGGCACGGTCCAGGTGGCGTCCGGCAGGTGCTCGGCCAGGGCGCCGATCATGGCGTCGCGCCGCTCGCGGTACAGCTCGCGGAACGCCTTGACCTGGCCCTTCCAGTCGCACGTCGCCAGGTAGCCGCTGATCGCGAGCTGGGAGGCGTTGGACGGGCAGAGGATCGCCGACTCGGAGGCCAGGACCAGCTTCTCCCGGACGGCGTGCGGCGCGACCGCCCAGCCGACCCGGTAGCCGGGGGCGAACGTCTTCGAGAACGACCCGAGGTAGATCACGCCGTCGGCGTCCGTCGACCGCATCGCGGGCAGCGGCTCGCCGTCGAAGCCGAGCAGGCCGTACGGGTTGTCCTCGATGACGAGCACGCCGTACCGCTCGGCGATCTCCAGGATGCGTGGGCGGCGCTCCAGCGAGAGGGTCACGCCGGCGGGGTTGTGGAAGTTCGGGATCGTGTAGAGGAACTTGACCCGCCGGCCCTGCCGGGAGAGCTCGGCGAGCGTCTGCTCGAGCGCCTCGGGGACCAGGCCGTCGGCGTCGAGCGGGACGTGCACGACGTCGGCCTCGTAGGCGCGGAACACGCCGAGCGCGCCCACGTACGACGGCGCCTCGGCCACGACCACGTCGCCCGGGTCGATGAACAGCCGGGTCACGAGGTCGAGCGCCTGCTGCGAACCGGTGGTGACGACGACGTCGTCGGGGTGCGCGTCGATGCCCTCGAGCCGCATGACCTCGAGGATCTGCTCGCGCAGCGTCTCGTCGCCCTGGCCGGAGCCGTACTGCAGGGCGGTGGTGCCCCGGGTCGCGACGACGCGCTGGGCCAGCTCGCCGATGACGTCGAGCGGGAGGCCCTCGAGGTAGGGCATGCCGCCCGCGAGCGACACCACCTCGGGACGGTTGGCGACCGCGAACAGGGCGCGGATCTCGGAGGCGCGCATGCCGTGCGTGCGCTCGGCGTAGGAGCCGAGCCAGCGGTCGAGCCGCGTGCCGGCGGCAGCAGAGGTCGGGAGGGGGCCCGACACGTCGCCGGGCCGCGGAGATGCGGTCATCTCCCGAGTGTCGCTCGTCGCCCCGGGCGCGCCCCGGCTCGTCCACGACGGGCGCGCCGCACCTCCACCGGAGGTCCCCAGGCGGTCGGGGCCGCAGGGGTCAGGACGCCGCGAGACCCGCGAGCAGCGCGTCGAGCTCCGCGGTGTAGGCGAGCTTCTCCCGGGCACCCACCAGGGAGAGCTCGAGCTCGCCCCGGTGGAACACGTCCAGCGTCGGGATCGACAGGATGCCGTACTGCCGCGCCAGCTCCCGGTTCGCGTCGGTGTCCACCGCCACGAACCGGAGCCGGCCCGCGTACACGTCCGCCAGCTCCTCCAGCACGGGCTGGACCATCCGGCACGGGACGCACCAGGACGCCCAGAAGTCGACGACGACCGGGAGGTCCGAGCGCAGGACCTCCGCCTCGAAGGACTCGGCCGTGACGGCGAGCGGTGCGGCCACCGGGCTGCGTCCGCCGCTCAGCGCCCGGCCGCTGCGGCGGCGGCCGCGGTGTCGGCGCCCTGCGCGGCGACCGCGGCGGCCCCGTCGACGTCCGCGCCCTCGACGCCGGCCGGGATGAGCTCCGGCGAGGCCGGGTCGACGTCACCCAGCGCCGCGAGGAAGTGCTGCGCGTCGAGCGCCGCCGAGCAGCCCGAGCCGGCCGCGGTGATCGCCTGCCGGTAGGTGTGGTCGATCGCGTCGCCGCACGCGAACACGCCCGGCAGGTTGGTCCGCGTGGACCGGCCCTGCACGACGATGTAGCCGTTCTCGTCCAGGTCGACCTGACCGGCGACGAGATCGGTGCGCGGCACGTGACCGATCGCCACGAACACGCCGGTGGCGCCGTGCTCCCGGGTCTCGCCGGTCACGGTGTCGCGCAGCGTGACGCCCGAGACCTTGTCCTCGCCGTGGATCGCCACGACCTCGGAGTTCCACGCGAACTGGATCTTCGGGTCCGCGTGGGCGCGGTCGGCCATGATCTTCGACGCCCGGAGCTCCCCGCGGCGGTGCACGATCGTCACGGACTTGCCGAACCGGGTGAGGAAGGTCGCCTCCTCGACGGCCGAGTCGCCGCCGCCCACCACGATGATGTCCTGGTCCCGGAAGAAGAACCCGTCGCAGGTCGCGCACCAGGACACGCCGCGGCCGGACATCCGCTTCTCGTCGTCCAGGCCGAGCTCGCGGTAGGCGGAGCCGGTGGCCAGGATGACGGCGCGGGCACGGACGACCTCGCCGCCGCCGGTCGTGACGGTCTTGACCGGACCGGCCAGGTCGACCTCGGTCACGTCGTCCCACAGGACCTCGGCGCCGAAGCGCTCCGCCTGCTTCTGCAGGTTGTCCATGAGGTCCGGGCCGAGGATGCCGTCGGGGAAGCCCGGGAAGTTCTCCACGTCGGTGGTGTTCATCAGCGCACCCCCCGCGGTCACCGAGCCGGCGATCACGTACGGGGCGAGGCCGGCGCGGGCCGCGTAGATCGCCGCGGTGTACCCGGCGGGTCCGGAGCCGACGATGACGATGTCGCGGACGGGGGTCTCGGTCACGGTGCTTCCTCGGGTGGGTCGGGGACGGTGCTGTGCGGAAGAACAGATCCGCGGCGCGCGATGTTCCGGGCGGTGGTCGGCCGTCAGCCGACGGAGATGGTGGAGATCTCGATCTTGTTGGCCCCGTCCGGCGTCTGCGCGAGCGACGTGAACCAGAGCACGAGGCTCTGGGTCTCGGTGGGCTGCGACAGGGTGAGGACGGTCTGGCCGTTCAGCGCCCCGGACGCCAGGACGTCGCCCGCGGTCGGGTTCGCCGCGTCCGTGGACCGGACCTCGACGCCGCCGCCGGCCCCGTTGACGTCGAGGGTGATCGACGTGACCGTCGCCGGCGCCTGCAGGGTGATGGCGAGGCCGACGGCGTCCTTGAACCCGGCGA
>DAMBCY010000401.1:0-3967 GCA_032056255.1 Cellulomonas sp.
CGGGTGCGGGTGCCCGCGGAGCTCACGGCCACCGCGCCCGACGGCTACCCGGTGCACGGCTGGGTCGTCACCCCGGACCCGGAGCGGTTCGCCGGCCCGCACCCGACGATCCTCATGATCCACGGCGGTCCGTACGCCCAGTACACGGTCGGCCTGTTCGACGAGGTGCAGACCCTCGCCGAGGCGGGTTACGCCGTCGTGTACGGCAACCCGCGCGGCTCGGCGGGCTACGGCTCGGCGCACGGGTCCGCGATCCGGCACGCGTTCGGCACGGTCGACACCGACGACGTCCTCGCGCTGCTCGACGCCGCGCTGGCCGCCCCGGAGCTCGACGGCGAGCGGGTGGGCGTCATGGGCGGGTCGTACGGCGGCTACCTGACCGCTTGGCTGACCACCCGGACCGACCGGTTCGCCGCGGCGGTCGTCGAGCGCGGGTTCCTGGACCCGGTGAGCTTCGTCGGCTCGAGCGACATCGGCTGGTTCTTCGGGCTCGAGTACCTCGGCGACGGCGACACGGACGAGGCCCGCGCGGCGGTCGCCGCCCAGTCGCCGATGGCGCACGTGTCCCGCGTGACCACCCCGACGCTGGTGATCCACTCCGAGCAGGACTGGCGCTGCCCGGTCGAGCAGGGGCAGCGCTGGTTCGTCGAGCTCAGGCGACGCGGCGTGCCGGCCGAGCTGCTGCTGTTCCCGGGCGAGGGGCACGAGCTGACCCGGTCCGGCCGGCCGCAGCACCGGCTGGTCCGGTTCGAGCACGTGCTCGCCTGGTGGGCGCAGCACCTGCCGGTCCGCGCCGGCTGATTCGTCCCGAGCCCCGACGTCGAGATCGAGCCTCCCCGCCGAGATAGGGCGCCCCGAAAGGGCGTGCGGACGGGGAGGACCTGTCTCGACGAACAGCAGGGGTCAGGCAGGCAGCGTGGCCAGCAGGTCGTCCCGGACGACCCGGCGCAGCACCTTCCCGATCTGGGAGCGGGGCAGGTCGGTGAGGATGACGATCTCGCGCGGCACGGCGTAGCGGGCCAGGCGCTCGGCGCACCACTCGCGGACGGCCTGCAGCTCGACCTGCGCGTGCCCGAGCTCCATGACCACGGCCGCCACGACCTTCTCGCCCAGGTCGCCGCCGGGCAGGCCGACCACGGCGACGTCGCGGACGCCGGGCATGGTGCGCAGCCGGTCCTCGACCTGCGAGGGGTACACCTTGAACCCGCCGGTGACGATCATCTCCTTGATCCGGTCGACCAGGACGACGAAGCCGTCCTCGTCCAGCCGGACCACGTCGCCGGTGCGCAGCCAGCCGCCGTCGAGCAGCTGCCCGGCGGTCTCCTCGGGCCGGCCCCAGTACCCCTGGAACACCTGCGGGCCGCGGATCAGCAGCTCGCCCTGCCGGCCGGGCTCGACCTCGCGGGTCGGGTCCTCCTGGTCGACGACCCGGACGTCGGTGCTGGGGAACGGCAGGCCGAGCGCCCCGGGGCGCCGGTCGGGGGACAGCGGGCTGCCCAGGGCGACGGGGGACGTCTCCGTCATGCCGTAGCCCTCGATGACGAGCCCGCCGGTGAGCCGCTCCCAGCGCTGGGCGGTCGCGGCGGACAGCGACATCGCGCCGGAGATCGCGTACCGGAACGAGCTGAGGTCGCACCCGCGGGCCTCGGCGACGGTGGCGAGCCGGTCCAGCATCGGCGGGACGGCCGGCAGGAACGTGCCGGGGCGACGGCGCTGCGCGGCGAGCACGGCCTCGGGGTCGAACTTCGGGAAGGCGACCAGGGTGGCGCCGACGCGGGCGGCGTACGTGAGGCAGAGCGTGAGCCCGAACGCGTGGAAGAACGGCAGCACGCCGTAGATGGTCTCGGTGCCGGGCTCCGCCTGGGTCCACGCGTGGCCCTGCAGGGCGTTCGCGACGAGGTTGCGGTGCGTGAGCACGGCGGCCTTCGGGGTGCCGGTGGTGCCGCCGGTGTACTGCAGCAGCGCGACGTCGCGCGACGAGGGCCGCGGGTGGTCGGCGGGCAGCGGGGCCGCGTCGGCGACGAGCCGGTGCCAGACGGGCGTGCCGGCGGGCGGCGTCGTGCGCAGCGCCTGGCGGGTCCGGCGCGCGGCGGGCAGCGGCAGGCGCAGGGCGAGGCGCTTGATCGCGGGCAGGTCCGCCGAGACGTCCACGGCCACCACGGTCCGCACGTCGGTGCCGGGCTGCGCCTCGAGGGCGGCGGGGACGGCCTTCTCCCAGACGAGCGCGACGGTGGCGCCGGAGTCGGCGAGCTGGTGCTCGAGCTCGCCCGCGGTGTAGGTCGGGTTGTGCTCGACGACGATGGCGCCGAGCCGGAGCGCGGCGTAGAACGCGACCATGTGCGAGGTGCAGTTCGGCAGCGCGATCGCTACCCGGTCACCGTGGCGGACGCCCATGTGACGCAGCACGGACGCGCCGCGCGCGATCGCGTCGGCGAGCTCGGCGTACGTGGTCGCGGCGCCCATGAAGTCGACGGCGACCCGGTCCGGCCAGGTGGCCGCGGAGCGGTCCAGGGCGGCGAGCAGCGGCTCGTCCGGGACGTCCACCTGGGCGGGGACGCCGGGGGCGTAGGAGGTGTGCCACGGTCGCGTGAAGTCGGTCACCGGCACACCGTAACCTACGCAGCCGTAACCTACGTGTGCGTAGCCTCAGGCAACCGGGGATTCACAGGTCCGACGACCGGGACGCCCACAGGTTCACCCCGCCGTCGAGCGCGTGCCGGTCGATCTCGGCCAGCTCCGCGTCCGTGAGCGGGGCGCCCTGGACCGCGGCCAGGTTCTCCTCCAGCTGCGCGGCCGTGCGGGCCCCGAGGGCCACCGAGGTCACCCGCGGGTCGCGCAGGACCCAGGCGATCGCGAGCTGGGCGAGCGACTGCCCGCGCTGCTCCGCCACGGCCGCCAGCGCTCGCACCCGGGCCAGGTTCTCCTCGCTCAGGTACTCCGCGCGCAGCGACCCGCCCCGCGCCGCCCGCGAGTCGGCCGGGACCCCGTCCAGGTACTTGCGCGTGAGCATGCCCTGCGCGAGCGGGGAGAACGCGACGACCCCGACGCCCGCGTCGCCCACGACGTCCAGCAGGCTGCGTCCCCCGGCGTCCTCGTCGGGCTGCTCCACCCAGCGGTTCAGCATCGAGTAGGACGGCTGGTGCAGCGTCAGGGGCAGCCCGAGCGCCGCGGCGACCGCCAGCGCCTCCTGCGTGCGGCGCGCGGAGTACGACGAGATGCCGGCGTAGCGGGCCCGGCCCGAGTCGACCGCGGTCTTCAGCGCCCCGATGGTCTCCTCGAGCGGGGTCGTCGGGTCGAACCGGTGGCTGTAGAAGACGTCGACCGTGTCCAGGCCGAGCCGGCGCAGCGACTGGTCGAGCGACGCGAGCAGGTACTTCCGGGAGCCGAGCTCCCCGTACGGCCCGGGCCACTGCCGGTAGCCGGCCTTGGTGGCCAGCAGGATCTCGTCCCGGTACGGCCTCAGGTCGCTCGCGAGCAGCCGGCCCACGGACTCCTCGGCCGCACCGGGCGGCGGGCCGTAGTTGTTCGCCAGGTCCAGGTGCACGACGCCCAGGTCCAACGCGCGCAGCACGAGGGCGCGCTGGTCGGCGAACGGCGTCGCGTCGCCGAAGTTCTGCCACAGGCCGAGCGTGGCCGCGGGCAGGTCCAGGCCGGAGCGGCCGGCGCGGCGCAGCGGGAGACGGGCGTGGCGGTCGGGATCGGCGAGGTGCACGTCACCGACCGTAGCGGCCGGTGACGTGCGGGGTCGACGCGGTCTCAGTCGACGACGCGCAGCCGGATCGTCTCCGGACGGGCCCGCAGCGCCTCGACCACGTCGCGCTCCACGGCGACGGCGTCCGTCACCACGTAGCCGACCTCGCCGCGGGTCGCGAGCAGCTGCCCCTCGATGTTCGCGCCGTGCTCGGCGAGCGTCTGGTTGACGGCGGCGAGCACGCCGGGGACGTTGCGGTGCAGGTACGTGAGCCGG
>DAMBCY010000402.1:0-3956 GCA_032056255.1 Cellulomonas sp.
CGCGCCGCGAGCACCGCCCCGCGCACCGGGAGTGCCGACCCGCCCACTGCGAGCACCGGCCTGCGCCCCGCACGACGCGGCGCCCCGCGTCGCGTCAGCCCCGCGCGACCGCCGCCACCGGGAACAGCCGCGCGAGCACGTCCGCGAGCGTGACGACGCCGACCACGCGGCCGTCGTCGTGCACGACCGCGAGGTGCTGGCGCTGCTCGCGCATCTCGGCGAGCGCCGCCGCGACGGGCGTCGCCGCCGCGAGCCGCAGCACCGGCCGCACGAGCGGCGCGACGGGCGAGGCGTCCGGGTGGGCGAGGGTGTCGCGCACGTGCAGCACCCCGTCCAGCGCGTCGTCCCTGCCCACGAGGACCCGCAGGTGGCCGGACGTGCGGCTGACGGCGCGGACGTCGGCCATCACGGCGTCGGTCGGCACGGCGGCCGGCGTGCCGTCGGCCACCAGGTCCCGGACGGTCATGGTCTGCAGCGCCAGCGCCCCGGAGATCTGCGCCGAGTACGACTCGTCCAGCGCGCCGACGTTCGCGGAGTGCTCGACGAGGTGGCGCAGGTCGTCCGGGTTCTGGCCGGTGGCGACCTGGTCGGCGGGCTCGACGCCCACCCGGCGCAGGCACCAGTTCGCGGCCTCGTTCAGCACGCGCAGCACCGGCCGGGTCAGCCACATGAACGCCCGCATCGGGATGGCGAGCAGGGTGGCGGACGTCTCGGGGTGCGCGATCGCCCAGGACTTCGGCGCCATCTCGCCGACGACGAGGTGCAGGAACGTCACGAGGGCCAGCGCGAGCACGAACCCGGCGGCGTCCGCGAGCCACAGGGCCACGCCCCAGTCCGCGAACAGCGGGGTGAGCCAGTGGTGCACCGCGGGCTTGGTCACCGCGCCGAGCGCGAGAGTGCAGGCGGTGATGCCGAGCTGGGACCCGGCGAGCAGCACGGTGAGCTCCGAGGAGCTGCGCAGCGCGGCGCGGGCGGACCGGCTGCGGGGCGCGGCCTCCTCCAGCCGGTAGCGCTTGGCGGCGAGCGCCGCGAACTCCACGGCCACGAAGAACGCGCTGAGCGCGATCAGGGCGACGGTGACGGCGAGCACGACGGGGGCGCTCATCGGTCCTCCTCCTGGTCGCGGGCGACGGCGGCGGCCCGCTCGTCGTCGTCGGGCGGCGGGTCGGCGGGCACGGTCACCCGGACCAGCGCCGGCACGTGCCGGGCGATCTCCAGCACGTCGACGCGCATCCAGACCGGGTCGGGCTCACCGGCGTGCGCGAGCTCGCCGGGGTCGTCGGGCAGCAGCACGACGACGCTGGTCCCGACGTCGGGCAGCGCGCCGTGGGCGGCGATGACCAGCCCGCCGACGGTCTCGTGGTCGCCGCGCGGCAGGTCGCGGCCCACGGCCCGCTCGACCTCGTCGAGGTGCACGTCGCCGGCCATGGTCCAGGCGCCGTCGGCGTGCACCAGCGCGGCCTGCGGGTCGGTGTCGTGCTCGTCGGTGATCTCGCCGACCAGCTCCTCGGCGAGGTCCTCGAACGTGAGCACACCGGCCAGGCCGCCGTACTCGTCGAGCACGCACGCGAGCTGGTTGCGGGTGGCGGCGAGCCGGCGCAGCGCGTCCGGCAGGCCCATGGACGTCGGCAGCAGCTCCGCGGGCCGCATGAGCACCTGCACGGGCTCGTCGTCCCGCCCGTCCGCGGCGAGCACGTCCTGCAGGTGCACGACGCCGCGGACCTCGTCATCGGCGCCGAGCACCGGGTAGCGGGAGTGGCCGGCGGCCATCCGGTCCCGCACCTGCGCGACGGACTCCCCGTCACGCACCACGTCGACGCGGGAGCGCGGGATCATCGCGTGCTCCACGTCCTGCTCGGGGAAGTCGAGGATGCGGTCGAGCAGCACCGACAGCTCGCGCGGCAGGTCCCCGCTCTGCGCGGACTCCGCGACGATGTGCTCCAGGTCGCGGGCCGTCGCGGAGTGCTCCACGTCGTGCACCGGCTCGATGCGCAGCAGCCGCAGCAGGGCGTTCGACGCGGAGTCGAACACCCGGATCAGCCAGCCCAGCGCGGCGAGGTACACGTTCGTGGACGTGGCGAGCGCCACGGCGACCGGCTCCGGCCGGGCGATGGCCAGGTTCTTCGGGAACAGCTCGCCGAACAGCATCTGGACCAGGGTCGACAGCAGCAGCGCGGCGACCGTGCCGACCGCGATGCCCACGCCGGTCGGCACGCCGACCCCGCCCAGCGCCTCGCCGAGCGACTCGCCGATCAGCGGCTCGGCCACGTAGCCGACGAGCAGCCCCGTCACCGTGATGCCGAGCTGCGCGCCGGACAGCATGAACGACGTCCGCCGGGTGACCTGGAGGGCGCGGCGCGCACCGGCGTCGCCGTCCGCCGCACGGGCGTTCAGCCGGGACCGGTCCACGGCCATGTACGCGAACTCCTGGGCCACGAAGTACGCGGTCGCCGCGGTGATGGCGAGCACGACCAGCAGACCCAGCAGGAGCGAGAGCACCCACATCACCACTCACCCCCCGTCGCGGTCTCGTGCCGGTCCAGGGGGTACCTACTGCAGCCGTCCATCGTTCTCCAGGTCGGGGGCACTCGTCGCGGCAACGCCTCACCCCGACGCGGAGTTCCCGGCGTCGTCGTCGGGTTCGACCGGCTCCACGTCCTCGACGGCCTCCTCGACCGGCATCGGCGGGTCGGTCTGCCGGAACTTCGAGAAGATCGCCCACACCACCGACACCAGCGGCACCGCGATGACCGCGCCGAGGATGCCCGCGGTCAGGGTCCCGCCGGTCACGGCGAGCGCGACGACCACGGGGTGCAGCGACACCTGCTTGCCCATGACCAGCGGCTGCAGGACGTGCCCCTCGAACTGCCCGATCAGCGCGATGCCGATGCCCACGAACGCCGCCTGCAGCGCCCCGTTCGCCGCCAGGGCCACGATCATCGCCACCACCATCGCGGCGGGCGCGCCGACCAGCGGGATGAACGCACCGATGAGCACCAGCACCGCGAGCGGCGCGGCCAGGGGCACCCCGATGATCTCGAGCAGGATGAACGCCAGGATCCCGTCCGTCACCGCGATGATCACCGTGCCGCGCGTGTACCCGGAGAACGTGTACCAGCCGGCGCCGCCCGCGCCCTTCCACGAGTCGCGGACCGAGGTCGGCAGCTGGTTGACGAACCAGGTCCACATCTCCTGCCCGCGGGCCAGGAAGAAGATCGCGCAGAACACCGCCAGGGCGATCGCGGTGAACACCTCGACGACCGATCCCGCGGACGACGCGGCCTGGCTGGCGAGGTCGCCCGCGTGCTCCTGGATCCAGGTGCGCCCGTTGTCGATCCACTCGGCGATCTGCTCGTTCGTGATCGACACCGGCAGCGGCCCGTGCTCCAGGAAGTCGACGATCTGGTCGATGCCGTTCCCGAACTGCTTCGACAGCGCCTGCCACTGGTTCGCCACCGAGTACCCGACGTAGAACACCATGCCGGCCAGCACCAGGAACCCGGACAGCAGCCCGAGCGCGGTCGCGAGCGGCCGCGGCATCACCTTGCCGTAGAAGTCCACGACCGGCCGCAGCACCGCCGTCAGCACCAGGGCGATGAACACCGCCACGAACAGCAGCTGCACCTGCGACGTGCCGTAGAACACCACGCCGATCCCCGCCAGCAGCACCAGCAGCCGCCAGGTCACGCCCGCCGACGTGCGCAACCACCGGGGCACCCCGGCGTCCGGCTCCGCCTCGGAGACGCCCCGTCGCTGCCCGGCCACCCTCCGGGGCGTCGTCCCCGAGGGTCCGCCGCTCCGTCCGCCGCCCACGTCCGCCATCGTGCGTCCACCTCCGCAGGTCACCCCCGGTGCGCCGGTCCGGCTCCGCGGGTCCAGCGGCCAGTCTGCTCTCACCAGCGGATGCGTGCTCGGGCGCCACTCCGTGCTATGTTTTCTGCCGCACCTGAGAGGTC
>DAMBCY010000403.1:0-3948 GCA_032056255.1 Cellulomonas sp.
TTGACGACGACGCGCCCGCTGATCGCCACCGCCTGCGCCGCCATCCTCTCCCTCGGTCTCCTCGCCGCCCCGGCCACCGCCGCGCCCGCGCCCGCCGTCGTCGCGCGCGTGGTGACGCCGACCGACCTGGACGCGGCCGAGAAGACGATCCTCACGAGGACGAACGCGCTGCGCGCCGCGAGCAGGCGCGCCCCGCTCGTCCGCCAGGCCTCGCTCGACGCGGTCGCGCTGAGGTGGGCGCGGCAGCTGGCGACCGGCGGCAGCTTCCGGCACAACCCGAACCTCACCTCGCAGATCCCCGCCGGGTGGCGGGCCGCCGGGGAGAACATCGCGTGGACCACGGCCGCCGACGCGACGTCCCTGTACACGCAGTGGAAGAACTCCGCCGGGCACCGCGCGAACATGGTCAGCGCGTCGTACAACCGGATCGGCCTCGCCGTCGTCAAGGTCGGCAACCGCTCCTACGGCGTGCAGGTGTTCGGCGGGTACCGCTGACCTGCGGCCTCCGCCCGGATGCGGAGTCCCCGCGCGCGACATAGCGTCGGTGGCACCCGCACCTGAGGAGGACGCATGGGACTCGACGACAAGATCGCCAACGCCACGGAGAAGGTCGCCGGCAAGGTCAAGGAGGCGACGGGTCGCGCGAGCGACGACGAGCGCCTCGAGGCCCAGGGCCGCGCCGACAAGTCGAAGGCCGACCTGATGGACGCCGGCGAGAAGGTCAAGGACGCGTTCAAGCACTGACACGCGCCACCCGTCGTGCCCCGCCCGGCCAGCCCGGTGCGGGGCACGCGAGCGTCCGGGGACCTCAGTCCTGCTCCGGCGCCGGCCGGACCGCGGCGTGGAACCGGGGCTCGCCGTCGCCGGTCTGCTCCTCCGTCCAGCCGTCGACCGCGACCAGGCCGACCACGTCGAGATGCACCTGCGCGATGTCCCCGAGCGGCAGCGGGAAGTTCGGCGACGTGGTGCGGCTCTCCGCCAGCGGGGCGCCGTCCTCCGTCACCAGGGTGAGCATCCAGGTCAGCGCGTCCGGCCCGGCGTGCACCGGCGAGTGCACCACCACGTGCCGCGCCTGTGCCGCCTCCGCGCCGCTGAGCGCGGCGATCCTCGGCAGCATCCGCCGTCTCATCCGTGCCCCCGTGCGTCCGCCGGGGCCGTCGTCCCCAGCCCCCGGGTTCTAGGGTTGTCCGATACCCCGGGGTAACGCGGGACCTTGGTCCCTGGCCGATGGGCCGAACGAGTCGGGCGGTGACGGCCGGTCAGCCTCGCCGCCCGCGACGCAGGGACCACGCCCGGGCGACCACGACGCAGGCGGCGAGCACCAGGACCCCCGCCGCCGTCAGGACCCGGACGTGCGCGAGGACTCCCGCGAGCGTGAGGACCGCCCCGGCCGCCAGAGCCACGGACAGCGCGATCGCGAGCGTGCGGGCGGGGTGGTGCAGCGGGGCACGGCGGGGGTCCACGGAGGTCAGGGTGGCACGGCGGGCGCCGCGCACGCACGCGGGCGCACGGGACGACTGGGGCACACTGGACGCATGGACGTCGTCGCCTGGGTCGCCGGTGGCGCGCTGCTGCTGGTCGCCCTCGACCGGGTGGTCGCGCGCGGCGTCCTCGACCGTCGGCGCCCCCGGCGCCCCCGCGCCTCGGGGACCGCGGCCGCCGGGGCGCTCGGGGACCTGATCGACGTGTTCCAGCCCAGCCGCGCCCACGTGGTCGAGGAGCAGGAGCGGCAGCGGCACGACCGGCAGGACGACGGCGACGGCGCTCCCCCGGTCGACCTCGACGCCGGGACGGCACGGCTGGAGACCGGCCGGATCGGGCCGCCGCGCGTCCCGGCACCGGACGGACACCGGACCTCCCGGGAGGACGGGACGTGTCGCTGAGCCCCGCCGAGCGCCGCCGCACCGCCGAGGAGCTCGCCGAGAACGTCCGTCGCGCCGGAACCCCCTCGGCCGAGCTGCAGGACGACCTCGGGCTGTCCGCGGCCGAGCTGGACGCGGTGCTCCGGATGGACGCGGGCGTCGACCCCGCGACCGTGTGGCGGGTGCGGGACCACCTCGACGCGGCCGTGCGCGCGGCGGGCCGCGAACCCGCGCCGTACAGCTCGCTGACCGAGGAGATGCGCGCGTCCGCCCGGCGGTGGTTCGGGATCGGCTGAGCCCGGGACGCCAGTGGCGCGTCTCGGTGCCCGCGGGGTGGTCGTGATGCTGCGGCCGGCTGCGAGTGCCGGCTCGTCGTCGGGGTACCGCACCCCGTTGCGCGAGTGCACGACCGGCCGGAGCCGAGCGAGCCCGCTGTGCTGGACGAGGTTCGCGACGCTCGACAGCACCTCGTTCATCGAAGGAGGACCGCCGGTCCTTCTCATCGGCCTCCGTGATCCGCGTGCCGCGTCACCGGGCAGGTGGGACACGGTCAGGCCGATCGCGACGGCCGAAGGCCTGCCCGGACGCTTCCGGGCCGGCCTTCGGCCGAGCGTCGACGTGCTCAGAGGCCGGTGGTGCTGACCCCGTACTCGGCCTGCTCAGGCGTGAACTGCTCGCCGAACTCGCTCGTGAGCTGGTCGAGCAGACCCTGGCGCGAGAAGGCGCTGTACTCCAGGTAGGACTGGGCGGACTCGGCTGCTTCGGCGTTCCAGTCCACCCCGCCCTCCACCTCCAGGCGAGCGACGGCGAACTCCGCGTCCTCGGGCGGGTACCCCTCTCCGTACTCGCTGGTGAGCTGACCGAGGAGCCCGGCGCGCGAGAAAGCCGCGAAGTCCAGGTACGAGACAGCAGACCTGTACGCGTTCTGCTGCGAGACGGTACCGATCCGCGCGGCCTCAGCAGCGGCAGCCTCGGCGGCAGCGGCCTCAGCCGCCGCCTCTTCCGCCGCGCGCTGCTCCTCTGCGACGCGCTCCTCCTCAGCCTTCCGCGCTTCCTCGGCCGCGGCGGACTCCTCGGCCTCACGCTCCGCCTGCTCCTCGGCGGCGACCTCCTCCGCCGACGTCACCTCCGCCTTCTCAGTTGGTGCGGCCACCGGAGCTGCGGGATCATCGGCGCCACCTCCCGCGATCCCGGCGACCACGAGCAGCAGCACGACCGCGGCGGGGATGATGACCCGCTTCTTCTTGAACCAGGGCCGCGACGGCTTCGCGCCATCCACGGGCGCCGGTGCCGTCACCCCCGCCCCGTACCCAGGCGGGGCGCCGGACGGCACGCCCGGCACCGGCGCGGCCGGATAGGGCGGCGGCGGGCCTGGAGGCTGGACGGCGTCGGGCTGCTGCGACTGCGACCCGCGCTGGGGCGGCTGACCGGGATGTTGTTGAGTCATCGGTGACTCCTTCCCTGAGGACGTGCTGTGTGTATCGGCTCACCGGAGCCCAGGGCTGAGCGGTCCGACCCGAGCAGCCCTCCCGCAGCACGAAGTCGCTGCTGACAGAGCTGGTCGCTGCGCTGAAGCCCCGTCGCCAGCAGCACCACCCGCTTCGTCGAGGGCCGGGTCGGGTGACGCAGCACCGCCGGCTGAGCGCCTGACCACGCGGTCGGGCGCTCCCGACACGGGCGGCCGACCGACCGAGGTCCACCGGCTCGGCGACGCCGGCGGCACACCTGCGGGTGGCCCGATCGGGCGCACGCCCGCGGACCGAGCAGGCTCGGCGAGCATCTCCGCCGGCTGGACTTGTTGGTGCGGATGAGCTGGCCGGTACGCCGGGTTCTGTCCCCGCGCGCGGTCACCCCCGCGCGGGTGGCGGCCATCCATCTACGACGTACGTTGCCGCACGCCTCCAGCGGCCTACCCGGGAGCTCGGGCGAGCAGCCCTCGGACGCTCCCTGTCTGGCCTTGCTCCGGGTGGGGTTTACCGAGCCGCACCGGTCGCCCGGCACGCTGGTGGTCTCTTACACCACCGTTTCACCCTTACCACCGTCGGCCCGAGGGTCGTCGGTGGCGGTCTCTTCTCTGTGGCACTGT
>DAMBCY010000404.1:0-3924 GCA_032056255.1 Cellulomonas sp.
CCGGCAACCCTCCCTCCGCGGCGGGGTGCCCCGGGTGACGACCTGGCCGACCGCCGCCCGGCGGCCGGCAAGCGCGGGGACCGGCCACGGCCGGACCCCACCGATGTGCCTCGGGGGTCCTCCCATGTCCGTCTCCACCACCCTGTCCTGTGCGACCGCCCTGCTGCCCGTCGTCGGCGGCGACACCCTCGTCCCCCTGGTCGACGGGAGCGCGGTCCCGTACGCGAACCTCGACTACGCCGCCTCGGCGCCCGCGCTGGAGTCCGTCGCCGCACGGGTCGTCGAGGTGCTGCCGCTGTACGCCTCGGTGCACCGCGGCGCCGGGTACCTGTCGCAGGTGTCCACGGCGCTGTACGAGGCGTCCCGGGCGACCGTCGCACGGTTCGTCGGCGCGCGCCCCGACGACGTCGCCGTCCTCACCCGGAACACCACCGACTCCCTCAACCTGCTGGCCGGGTGCGTGCCGGACGGCGGCCGGGTGCTGGTGCTCGACGTCGAGCACCACGCCAACCTGCTGCCCTGGGTGCGGTCGGTGCGCGGCTCCGGCCGGGTCGCGACGGTCCTGGCCTCGGCGGCCACGGTCGCGGAGACCCTGACGCAGCTGCGCGACGAGCTCGCCCGGCAGCCGTACGCCCTGGTGACCGTCACCGGTGCGTCCAACGTCACGGGGGAGGCCCTGCCGCTGGCGTCCGTCGTGGCGCTCGCGCAGGAGGCCGGGGCCCGGGTCGCGGTCGACGGCGCCCAGCTGGTCCCGCACCGGGCGTTCTCCCTGGCGGCGTCGGGCGTCGACTACGTCGCGTTCTCCGGCCACAAGACCTACGCCCCGTTCGGCGCCGGTGCGCTGGTCGGCCGCCGCGACTGGCTCGACGCCGGCACGCCCTACCTGGCCGGCGGCGGTGCGGTGCGCGACGTCCGGACCGACCGGACGCTCTGGCAGCCCGCCCCCGCCCGGCACGAGGGCGGCTCGCCGAACGTGCTCGGCGCGGTCGCGCTCGCCGAGGCCTGCGACACGCTGGCCGCCCTGCCCGCGGGGGCGCTCGCGGCGCACGAGACCGCGCTGCGGGACCGGCTGCTCGACGGCCTGGCCGCGATCCCGGGCGTGCGGGTGCTGCGGCTGTGGGCCGACTCGTCCGACCCGGTCGGCGTCGTGTCCTTCACCCTCGGCGAGCACGACTCCGGGCTGGTCGCGGCGTACCTGTCCGCCGAGCACGGCGTCGGCGTCCGGGACGGCCGGTTCTGCGCCCACCCGCTGCTGGCGCGGGTCGGGGTCACCGGCGGCGCGATCCGCGCGTCCGTCGGCGCCGGCACCACGGCGGAGACCGTGGACCGGCTGCTCGCGGGGCTCCGGGCGTACGTCACGGACGGCCCGCGGGCCCGGTACGAGGTCGTCGACGGCTGCTGGACCGTCGCGGACGACCCGCGCCCGCGGCCCTCGGTGCCCGGCATCGACGCGATCGCGGCCACCGCGGCTGCGGCGTGCGGCCCGGCCGTCGAGGACTGACGGCCGTCCCGCGGCCGCGCGGGGTCGGGCAGGTCAGCGGACGGTGACGCCCAGGTGGTCGGCGAGCGCCCCCGCGAGGTCGAGCAGCTGCTGCGGGCTGATGGTGGCGCCCTTCAGCCCGGCGGTCCCGTCCAGCCCGGCCAGCTCCGCGCCGCGCAGGTCCACGTCGCGCAGCTGGGCCCGGGTGACGTCGAGCCGTCCGACCCGGCACCCGTCGAAGGACATCCGCAGCACCCGGGCGCCGGCCAGGTCGAGGTCGCCGATCGTGCAGCCGGCGAACCGGAGGTCCTGCACCCGGGCGTCCCGCAGGTTGAGGTAGTCGACCTTCCCGCCCTCGACCGTCACCCGGTCCCACGAGCTGCCGAAGACCTCCACGGCCCCGAACCGGCAGTCGCGGACGGTCACGTCGCGCCAGGTGCCGCCGCGCGCCCGCAGCACGCCGGCACGCGACTCGGCGAACGTCGTGTCGACGACGTGCGCGTGGTCCAGGCCCGCTCCGTCGAGGTCGCACCCGCGCAGCAGGCACTCGATGAACCGCGCGCTCTCCGCGTCCGCACGGCTCAGGTCCCGGGAGTCGAGCAGCAGGCGGTCGTAGTCGCCCTCCGGCGCGAGGTCGTCGGCGTACGGGTCGAGCGTGTCCTCGCGCGGGGTGGTCATGGGTCCCAGGATCCCACCCCGGCCGCGGGTGGCCGGGGCGGGATCCGCCGTCAGCCGAGCGGACGCACCCGCGCGGTCAGGTGCGGCCTGCCCCGCCGGGCGTCCCAGACCGTGACCGCCCACCCGTCGGCGTCCGCGCGCACCTGCACCGCCGGTGCGGACGGGAGCAGCACGGGTGACGCGAACTCGACGTCCCAGTCGAACCGGTCGCCCCGGCGCGCGCCGACGGCGGCGAGCGCCCGGGCCGCGGTGTCCATCCCGTGCGCGATCGCGCACGGGAAGCCGAGGGCCCTGGCGGTGAGCGGGGTCAGGTGGATCGGGTTGGCGTCGCCGGAGACGGCCGCGTACCGGCGGCCCTCGTCGGCGCCGAGCGACCAGCGGCCGGTCGGCACCGGGGGGACGAACGCGGGGCGCTGCTCCTGCGCCGGGTCCGCGCCGGCGCCCGGCAGCCGCACCCCCGGCGCGAGGTAGCTCGACACCCCGCGCCACGCCGGCCCGTCGTGCTCCGCGGTCCCGGCGCGCCACACCTCGGTGACGAGCTCGAGCTGCGCGCCGCGCCGGTGCGGGCGCAGGTCCCGCGTCCAGGCGCGGACGTCGAGCGTGTCGCCCAGGCCGAGCGGGCGCCGCTGCTCCACCCGGTTGGCGAGGTGGACGACGCCGAGCGCCGGCAGCGGGAAGCCGGGCCGGGTGAGCAGGGCGATCCCGACCGGGAAGGCGAGCACGTGCACGTAGCCGGCGGGCAGCACGTCCCCGGCGGGTTCCCCGACGAGGTGCTGGTAGGAGGTCAGCCGCTCGGGGTCGGGCCGGATCCCGGCGCACCGGTGCTCGACGGCGGGCAGCACGACGTCCGCGGGCGCCCGCCGCCCGGGCCGCGGGACCGCACCGAGCCCGGCCCGCGCGTACAGGGACGCGAGCCGGGGCGGGCCGTCGAGCACGACGACCTCGCGCGCGTCCGGGTCGGTGCGCCCCGCGGCCGCGGCGGTCACCGGCCCACCATGCTCTGCCCGCAGACCCGCAGCACCTGCCCCACCACCCCGCCGGCGGCCGGCGACGCGAGGAACGCCACGGCCTCGGCGACGTCGACCGGCAGCCCGCCCTGCTGCAGCGAGGACAGCCGCCGGGCCACCTGGCGGGTGAGCGCGGGCATCCGGGCGGTCATGTCCGTCTCGATGAACCCGGGGGCGACGGCGTTCGCGGTGCCGCCGAACGCGGCGAGCAGCGGCGCCGTGGCCCGCACCATGCCGATGACCCCCCCCTTCGACGCGGCGTAGTTCGTCTGGCCGCGGTTGCCGGCGATGCCGGACGTGGACGCGAGCGCGACGATGCGCGGGGCGTCGGCGAAGTCCCCGGAGGTCAGCAGGGCCTCGTTGATCCGGAGCTGCGCCGCGATGTTCACCGCGATCACGGACTCCCAGCGGTCGGGGGTCATGTTGGCGAGCAGCTTGTCGCGGGTGATCCCGGCGTTGTGCACGACGACGTCGAGGCGCCCGTGCCGGGTCAGGGCGTGCTCCAGGATGCGCGCCCCCGCGTCCTCGGCGGTGACGTCGAGCTGCAGGGCGGTGCCGTGCACCCGGTTCGCGACGGAGGCCAGGGCCTCCCCTGCCGCGGGCACGTCGACCGCGACCACGGTGGCGCCGTCCCGGGCGAGGGTCTCGGCGATGGCCGCCCCGATCCCGCGGGCGGCGCCGGTGACGACGGCGACCCGGCCGGCCAGCGGGTGCTCCCAGTCGGCGGGCACCGTCCCGGCGGCGGGGTCGACGGCGAGG
>DAMBCY010000405.1:0-3913 GCA_032056255.1 Cellulomonas sp.
GAGCGGGCCACCCCCGGGTGCCGCACCTCCGGTGGTCGTCGCGATCGCCGGGGCAGCGGTCGTCGCCGCGACCCTGCCGGAGCCGCGCGGTCTCGTCCTCAGCTCGCCGGCTCCCGCCACCCCGATGCCGGTGCTGATCGTCCACGGCACGAAGGACCCGATCGTCCCCTACGCGGGAGGGACCATGGCACGGTGGGCGCGCGCGGTGTTCAAGGTCGGCGGCACGACGATCTCCGCGCCGGAGACGGCGGCCTACTTCGCCCGCCGCAACCGGATCGAGGCGGCCCCGACCAGCGCCCGCGTCCCCGCGCCCGCCGGCGGCCGGTCGCGCACGTGGGTCGAGCGCACCGAGTACCGGCAGGACGGTCACCCCCCGGTCGTGCTGTACACCGTGCACGGCGGCGGGCACACCGTCCCCGGCCCGACCCGCGCGCCCCGCGTGCTCGGGCGCACGTCCTCGGACGTCTCGACGGCCGACCTGGTCGGGGACGTCCTCGGGATCACCGCCCCGGCCCGCGGGGCGTGACCCGTCGCCTCGTGCGTCGTCGGCCGCGGCGGCTGATCGTCCGCGCGGACGCGCGGATCAGTCCGCGAGGAAGAGCCACGCCGCGGCGATCCACCACGCGACGAGCAGCACCGGCACCGCCGCCACCGCCCAGGCGGGGACCGACCTGCGAGGCTCGGCCGCGTCGCGACGGCGCCGCAGGACGCGCGGCGCCACGAGCGTCAGGACGAAGGGCACGACGCCGGTCACGACGATGATGAGGGTGAGCAGGACGTAGTCGCTCGTCGGCGCCTCCGGCAGCATGCCGCCGACCGTAGCGGGGCGTGAGCGCGACGACCACCGGAGGTGCGGCACCCGGGGGTGGCCCGCTCGCCGGACGAGGACGCCGACGCGCTGACGACGCCCCTCGGGGCCCCGTCAGGGGGGCGACGACCGTCGTGCACGACAACAGCGACATCGACCGGCTGCGGGTCCTCGAAGCCGAGCACGGTGCAGCGGCCGCCGCCGCCCGCCGTGGCGGTCGACCGTCGAGCCGGACGCGGGCGGGACCGCCGCGTATCCCACGCAGCAGGAGGGAACCGGTGTTCGCACGGGGGAGGGGTGGCGCTGCCGCAGCGGACATCAGATGCCGAGCGCAGACCACTACTGGCACCTCCGCGTATCGAGACCGGTCGTACTCGGCCGAGCTCTCACGTCGTTCCCGTGCGCTCGGGGTGCGAGTGCCAGCCCGTGAAGGCGGATTCGATGAGGATCTTGCCCCGCATCCCGCCACGGAGGGCCGCCGCATACGCCTGCGGTGCCTCGTCGAGGGTGTAGTGGTGACCGATCGTGGGGCGGAGACGGTTCTCGGCGATCGCGGCCGTGAGGTCGTCGAAGTCGGCCCTGTCGGGATTGTGCTGGGAGAAGCGGATCCGGCGGCGACCGTGCACGGCGGACAGGGCGATGCCGACGAGGCCGGGCAGAAGGGGGTCGGCCGTGACCGCGACCATCCGTCCGTTCTCGCCCAGGAGCCGCCGATACCGCCGCATCTGTGTTCCGACGGCGTCGAGGACGACGTCGAACTCCGGCAGGGTGCGGGGTTCGGTCGTGCGGTAGTCGAGGATCTCGTCGGCCCCGAGGCTCGTGAGGAAAGCGCTCGTGCTCGGTGCGGCCAAGGCGGTGACGTGCCCGCCGCCGGCGTGCGCCAGCTGGACCAGCGCTGTGCCGACTCCGCCAGCCGCTCCGCGGACGAGGACGCGCTCGCCCGCCGTGTGCCGGCGCGACGAGCGATAGGTGTCGGACGGAGATCGCGGCGCCCGCGTCGGTGCGCGTACGACGCGAGCGACGCACCGGCGTGATCTCGCGACGACTGCGCTGGTCGCTGGAGGGATCGCGGCCGTGAGCGGGGAGTGTCTGCGCAACCGGCCGGTCGCTCACGGGCAGGGTGCAGACTGCTACTGGCACCTCTGCGTATCAAGATCGGTCGTACTCGCACCCGCAGTGGAGGCGGTTCGTGCCGGGTGACCGCAATCGGTCGATCGCGGACGCCTTCGCCGGCGCTGCCGACACGCCGGGGGAGAGGTGTCCGAAACTCGTGTCCGAGAACCAGCGGGTCCGCGACCGCGGCGTCGATGAGTTTCGTACGCTCGCCGGCATGGATGAGTTGCTGGGGTGCGCACGGGTGTCGACGGATCTGCAGGACCCCGCGCTGCAGCACGACGCCTGGACCACCGTGACCGACGACATCGCACTCCTCTCCCGCGCCGGCCATCCGGGTGCCAGCCCTCTCGCCGAAGGGATGGAGGGCCGCGTCTACCTCCTGCCCGACGGCACCGTCGGGAAGGTCCCGCACAGGGCCGCGCCCGCGGAGGAGGACGTGTTCGCCGTCGCGCTCGCGTCCCGGGACCTCCCCTTCGGCGTGCCCAGCCCGCTCGGGGTCGTCGCGCTCGACGACGGACGCACCATGAAGGTCGAGCGCCTCCTGCCCGGTCACCCTCTCGACGAGCACCACGACCCGGAGGGCGACCTGGAACAGCGAGTCGTCGACGCCGTCGTCGACGTCCTCGACGGCCTGCGGTCACTGTCGTTCGAGGTACCCGCCCGCACCATCCTCGACGGTGAGCGGTACCAGGCCACGACCGGCACATGGGCTGACGCCCTCCTCGACCTGGCGCGGCGCCGCTTCGACCGGTTCGGGGACCAGCTCGAGGCCCGTGACCCCGCCGTGCGACGGACCGTCGACGACCTGCTGGGCTTCCTCGCCTCCCGGGGTCCCGTCGCACCGCGCGTCATCCACGGCGACATCTGCGGCGCCAACGTGCTGGTCGACGACTCGGTCCGTGTGACGGCAGTCATCGACTGGGGGTTCCTCAGCGTCCTCGCCGAGCCTGAGTTCGACGCCGCGATCGCGTCGGCCGTGCTCGACATGTACGGGCCCCGGGCAGCGGAGGCGGACGCGACGCTCACCGACGCCGTGGTCGCGCGGTTCGGCTACGAGCGGGACGTCGTCCTGGCTTACAAGGGCGTGTACGCGCTCCTGACCAGCAACGTCTACAGCCCCGAGGGCGCCGACGGCCACTTCGCCTGGTGCTCGGCGATGCTCGCACGTGACGACGTCCGCGCCGCCGCCGCAGCAGTCGCGTCCCGAGCCTCCACCCGGCCCGAGGTGGGCTGATGCGGGCACCTCGATCGACATCCAGGTCTCGGAGAGCGCACGCAAGCTCATCGCCGCCGAGGGCGACCAGTTCCGGCGCCAGGGCAGGTTCTCGAAGGGCCGCAGGGTCTGCCGCGGCGCAGCAGGCACCTCAGGACGTTGCTGCCGGCACACCTCCCACGGCCTCCAGCAGTCGCGCATCGGAGCTCAACGACAGGCCCACAGCGCCTTCCCTGCTCAGAGCAGTGGTCAGCCCGGACGTCGGGGAGTAGTGGCCCAGCCCGACTGTGACTCAAGACGCAGTACGCAGACCCCTACTGGCACCACTGCGTATCAGGATCAGTCGTACTCGTCCTCTCAGCCGCGGTTTCGATGCAGCCGCTCGGGTGGGACTCCTACCTGCCGCATCGTGCTCGACAGTGCCTCACGCCGTAGTTCCGTACCGCGCGACCAGTTCGGCGTCCCGCTCACGACTCAGGCCGAAGCGGAGTTCGTCGGTGTCGCGTGCGCGCGCCCACTTCAGGGTGTCCCGCACGGTATCCGCCAGCGAGCGTGTAGCCAGTCCCGCGTTCACTGCGCGCGAGGCGTCCACCTGGAAGAAGCCGCGCATGTCGAGATCGCTGGGCGGGAGCCACATCGGGAGGTCCAGCCACGGGCGAACCTCCTCCGCGGCCATCTGCTCCTCGGTCAGCTGCACGGGTCGCAGCTCTACGCCGGCGACGTCCGCGACGACTCGGGCGAGGCGAGCGAACGGCATGTGGTCGGCAGCCGCGTTG
>DAMBCY010000406.1:0-3906 GCA_032056255.1 Cellulomonas sp.
CGCCGCCCCCTCGTCGAGCTCGACCGCCAGCTCGACGCGTACGACGCCCTCGGCGTGACCGCCCTGCACGGCTGGACCCCGGAGTCGCTGCACGCCGCCACCGCCCAGCTCCGCGCGGCCCTGGCGGCCGGCCTGCCCACCGGCCCGGGATCGACCGGGCACCCCGTCCCCGACGACGACCACGTCCCGTTCGTCCTGGTGCTGGACGCCGGGACGGCCCGCGCGAACGGCACCGCGGTGGCGATGCGGCGCGCGACCCGGCCGGGGGTCAGCGTGATCGACGAGGTCGAGATGGCGACGTACCTGCCGCTGCCCGGCCTGGGGCTGCCGCCCGCCCCCCACCTGCTGCTGGACGTGGACACGGGGACGGAGTTCTGCGGGGTCCCGCCGGAGCGGGCGCTCGTGGCCGTGCGGGAGCGCGGGCGCACACCGCTGACCGTCGCCGAGGGCCTCGCGCTCGTGACCCTGCGCCCGGACATGCTGCGCCCGAACCGGTGCTTCTCGCTGATGGGCTCACGGGCGGCCGACCAGCGCGTCCCGGCCCTGTGGATCAGCGAGCGCCGCCCGAAGCTCGGCTGGTGCTGGGACCGCGACCCGCACACCTGGCTCGGCGCCGGGTCGGCGGGCGGGCGCTCCGCGGGCTGACCCCTCAGGCCGCCGGGTCGTCCCCCAGGGCGACGGGCCGCGCCGGGTCGCTCGACCACTGCGACCACGATCCCGGGTAGAGCACGGGAGCACGCCCGGTCATCGCGAGCGCGGCGGCCTGGTGCGCAGCCGTCACCCCCGACCCGCAGTACACGGCGACGTCCCCGCCCTCGGGCACGCCCAGCGCCGCGAACCGGGCCGCCAGGTCGTCCACGGGCCGGAACCGGCCGTCCGCGTCGAGGTTGTCGGCCGTCGGGGCGCTGACCGCCCCGGGGATGTGCCCCGCACGCGGGTCGACCGGCTCGACCTCCCCGCGGTACCGCTCGGCCGCGCGGGCGTCCAGCAGCACGCCGTCGTCGGCCCAGCGCGCCGCGCCGTCCGCGTCCAGCACCGGCAGGTGCCCGCCGCTGAGCTCGACGTCCCCGGGTGCGGCCGTCGCGTCACCGGCCGCCAGCGCACCGCCGGCGGCCGTCCAGGCGCCGAGCCCGCCGTCCAGGATCCGCACGTCCGCGACGCCCGCCCACAGCAGCAGCCACCACGCCCGGGCCGCCGACTGCCCACCGGCGTCGTCGTAGACCACGACGGGTTCGCCCGCGCGCAGGCCCCAGCGGCGCGCGGCCGCCTGCAGGTCCCCGACGTCGGGCAGCGGGTGCCGGCCGGCCGCGGCGCTCGGCGCGGCCGCGAGCTCGGCGTCCAGGTCGACGAACACCGCACCGGGCAGGTGCCCCGCGCGGAACGCGTCGATCCCGGGCGGACCGGCCAGGCTCCACCGCACGTCGAGCAACCGGGGCGGACGGGGTCCGTCGAGCTCGTGGGCGAGGTCGGTCGCGGAGACGATCACGTCGGGCATGTCCGCCACGCTACGTCGCGGACGGGGCGCGCGGGAGGGGGGAGCGCGACGGCGGCTCAGCCGAGGGTGAACATCCCCGCCGGTGCGAGACGCGCCCGCACCTGCCCGGGAGCCGCGTCCTAGGTCGCCTGGGCCTGGAGCAGGTCGACCAGGGCGAGGACCACGCGACGCTGCTCGGTCGTCAGACCGGCCGTGGGGTCGACGCGGACCGGGGTGGCCGACTCGTCGACGAAGCCGGCGTCACGCAGTGCTGCGTCGAGGACCTCCGGGTACGGCAGCCCCAGGGCGCCGGCGAGCCCCTCGAGCGTCGACCGTCCGGGGAGCTGCCGGAGCTCCCGGTGCTTCCACGCGTTCAGGGTCTGGTGGTTCAGCCCGGCGAGCCGGGCGAACGCACGCTCGGAGAGCGCGGTGCGGTCGAGGTGGTCCTGGACGAGCGCCCAGAGCGCCCCGCGCTCGCGCGCCGCAAGACCCTCGTCGCTCGTACGCGAGATACCCATCGTTCACACCCTTTGCCCCCGCGCAGGCCACCGGATGCCTCTCTCCGCACCGGGTGTGCGACGACAAGGCTACCCGCGACATCCGTTATGTCCGCCCGTGTCCGAATTGCTACAGACCGAGTCAGGCACACTACGTACATCGGCCGGTGACCGCACGATCCCAAGGATTGTGACCACACCGCAGCACCACCCATGTGGGCACTACCACCTACGCACCGCCGCTCTGCGGGACGACGAGAACCCCGTCACGGAGCGGCGGGCACGCAGACGACGGCCCCCTCGGCCACCACCGGAGCGGGTGGTGGCCGAGGGGGCCGTCGGGTGCGCGCCGCGGGGCGGCGGTCGGCTCGTCCGGGCGGGGACCGCCGTCACGGCCTCCTGGGGCGCCCGGGTGCCGAGGCTCCGGGCCGCGTCGCGGGTCCGGCTCCGGCGGACCGGCGGCGGGCGAGCACGAGCGCCCCGCCCCCGGCCACGAGGAGGGTCGCGGCGGCGAGCAGCGTGGGACCCGAGCCGAGCCCCGTGACCGCGAGCACGTCCGAGGTCACGGCGGTGGCTGCGGGGGCCGCGACGACGTCGAACTGCACGGCGCCGATCGTGCCGGTGGTCTGCCCGACGAACACCAGGTGGTGGGCGCCGGCCTCCAGCGCCGACAGGTCGACCGCGGCGATGCGGACCGCGCCGTCCACGACGGGGAACGTCCCCACGAAGGTGCGGGTCGAGTAGAGGTACACGTCGACCCAGTCGTCGGCGGCCGCCCACGGCAGGACGACGTCCACGACCGAGGACGCGAGCAGCGGACCGTCCACCGGACCGGACGCGGTGCTGAAGACCAGCCCTGCCTGGTCGGGCCGCTGCACGCTCACGCCGAGCGCCCGCAGCGACGCGACGAGGGCGTCCGTCGTCGTGCCGAGCGCGGCGGCGTGACCCGCGTCGGGGGGCGGCGGCGTCCCGGTGCCGGGCGAGTCCGGCCCGGGCGTCGTCGGCTCCGGGTCCGGCGTCGGGGTCGGGTCCGGCGTCGGCTCCGGATCCGGTGTCGGGGTCGGCGTGGGCTCCGGGTCGGGGTCCGGGGGCACGAAGGAGGCCACGGAGCACCCCAGCGTGAGCGAGCGGAACGTCGCGTCGCCGACGGCGCCCGAGCCCAGGGAGTAGCCGACGTGGGAGACGGTGGCCGAGGGCAGCGCCGTCGCCCAGGCATCGAGGGTCCCGAACGCCCGCTGGTAGCTCGCGTGGGGGCCCGCACCCAGGCCGGGTGTCGGCGTCCTGGACCACCACGAGCCGTCGCCGAACGCGGCCTCGTGCACGAGGATCCGCCCGTCGTCCAGGACGAGGTTGAGGCCGGGCGCCGACCCGCTGGTGACGGTGAGGTCGGCCGTGACCGGCGCGGCCTGCGCCAGGGGCAGGTCGACCTCGAGGTACCCCGCGCTCTTCGACTCGCTCGTCGGCTCGCTCGGCGCGTCCGCGGTGCCCGTGGTCCACACGTGCAGCCCGTCGTCGGTGAACGCCGACCCGCCGAGGCTGCGGGTCGGGCTGGCGGGCAGGTCGGTGACCAGCAGGCCGGATGCCGCGGTGACGACGGTCGTCGTGGTCGCGGTGCACGGCTCGAGCACGGCGGGCGCGGGCGCGGTGCCGTCGAACGAGCCGTACCGGATCCCGGAGAACACGAACCCCCTGCCGCTCAGCTCGGGCCGCGCCGGTGCGGTGCCGTACCCGATCCCGTCGGCGGTCGGGCGGCTCGTCCAGGGCCGGAACAGCAGGGTGCTGACGTCGTGCGGCCACGTCTGGCTGGGGTCGGTGCCGGCGTAGGACTCCCAGGAGAAGACGCCCTGCGCGACCGTCGACCCGTCGACCTGGACCTCGAGCACGTCGTTGGCCGGCCCGGGCACGAGGTAGACCGTCGCCGTGATGTCGTGCGGG
>DAMBCY010000407.1:0-3900 GCA_032056255.1 Cellulomonas sp.
GGGTGCCGGGTGCCGGGTGCCGGGTGCCGGGTGCCGGGTGCCGGGTGCCGGGTGATCGTCGCCCGGCCTCAGCCGACGGCGGCCAGCAGGTCGAGCAGGGCCCGCGTCACGCGCTCGGCGGCAGCCGGGTCGTGGTCCGGGTGGCCCGGCTCGGCGAACAGGTGCCCCCGCACCCGGTGCACCACCAGCTCGGCACCGGCGACCGTGGCGACGAACTCGTCCTCCACCTCCGGCTCGCGCCACGGGTCGTCCACCGCGACGTGCGCCTGCGCGGGCACGCCGACCGGCCAGGTCGCGCCCCACCACGACGGGGCGACGGCCCCGTACAGGAAGAACGCCGCGCGGGCTCCGGGGCGGGCGAGCACCTGCTCGGCGGCCCGGGCGGCGCCGGACGACGCGCCGACGTAGACCAGCCCGGCCGGCAGACCCGCGACCGCCGCCGCGGCGCGTGCCGCGAAGGCGTCCTCGCCGAGGGACCCGGTGTACGCGACGCCGTCGGCGACGTCCGCGAACGTCCGGCCCTCGAACAGGTCCGGCGTGTGCACGACGTGCCCCGCCGCGCGCAGCGTCCCCGCCAGCCCGGTGATCCCCGCGGTGAGGCCCCCGGAGTGGTGGAAGATCACGACCTCGGCCATGCGGGCGATCGTACGACCGGTGCCCGGCGAGCGGTCAGAGGGCCGGTCAGGAGGCGGTCAGGAGGTGGCGGGCTCCGGGCGGAGGACCTCCGTCAGGCCCAGCAGCGCCAGGATGCGGCACGGCTGCTCCGGGACCGCGCGCAGCCGCAGGTCCAGGCCGGCGTCCGTGCAGGAGCGGCGGCACTGCAGCAGGAGCGCGACCCCCGAGGAGTCCACGAACCGCACCTCCGCGAGGTCCAGCACCACCGGGGCGCCGGCCCGGACCGCGCCGGCGATCACGCGGGAGGCCCGCTCGCGGAGCGCGAGGTCGAGGTCGCCGGTGAGGCGGACGACGGTCGAGCCGTCCTCCCGGGCCGATGTGACGGTGCTGCGCATCTCGGCCCCCGGCTCCTGGTGCGGCTCGTGCGCCGGCGGCTGCCGGGGCGGCTCGTGCCCGGCAGGCCGCAGGCAGCTGCGCACGGCGACGTCCCGCGCTGCCCACCACACTCTCACGGACCGCGCCGGTTCCGGCACACCCCGGGCCTGCGGGATCGCTCGCCGACCGCCGCGCGGCGCTCGTCCGCCGCCGAGGCTCGTGGGCGGCCCCCGGGCGCGCTACTCGTCCGCCGGCTCGTTCTTGCTCCGGATCACCAGCAGCGGGTCCGGCTTCCCGACCACGGCGGGGTCCTTGCCGGCGTAGTCGAACTGGCCGAGGAAGAACCGCATCGCGTTGAGCCGCGCCCGCTTCTTGTCGTTCGACCGGATGATCGTCCAGCGCGCGTGCCGCTTGTCGGTGCGGCGGAACATCTCCTCCTTGGCGTCGGTGTAGCTCTCCCACCGGTCCAGCGACGCGAGGTCCATCGGCGAGAGCTTCCACCGGCGCACCGGGTCGAGCTGCCGGATCGCGAACCGGGTCCGCTGCTCCGTCCGCGACACCGAGAACCAGAGCTTCGTCACGTGGATACCGGACTCGACCAGCATCTTCTCGAACGACGGCGCCTGCGCCATGAACGTCTGGTACTCCTCGTCCGAGCAGAACCCCATGACGCGCTCCACGCCCGCGCGGTTGTACCAGGACCGGTCGAACATCACGATCTCGCCGGCCGTCGGCAGGTGCTGGATGTAGCGCTGGAAGTACCACTGGCCGCGCTCGCGGTCGCTGGGCCGGGACAGCGCGACGACGCGCGCGGTCCGCGGGTTCAGGTGCTCGGTGAACCGCTTGATCGTGCCGCCCTTGCCGGCGGCATCGCGGCCCTCGAACAGCACGATCGCGCGCTTGTCGTTGTCCTCGAGCCAGTACTGGAACTTCAGCAGCTCCACCTGCAGGTGGTACTTCTCCCGCTCGTACGTCTCCCGGTCCAGCAGCTCCGGGTAGGGGAACCCCTCCTGCCACGTGTAGACCGGGTTGCCCTCGGGGTCGATGAGGTCCGGGTCGGGGGTGTGCCCGTCGCGGACGGTGTAGCCGCTGTCGCGCAGGAACTCGATGTACTCCCGCAGGTCACGAGGCGGGTCGACGACGGTCATGCGGATCACTCCTGGGCTCGCGGTCCGGGCAGGTCCACTCTGCGGGTGACGGACCGCGGACGCCAGCGGTCCGGTCCCGCGCAGAGCCGGGCCGAGCGCGCCGGCGGGTCCTGCCCGACCGGGTGCTCGGTGCCGCGATCAGGCGGGACCGGCGGCCGCGCTCACCGGGGCCGGGCCGGGCGCGCGTGGCGGGTCGGGGTCGGGCGGCCCCGGCCGGTCGGCATCGAGCCGCCGTCACCAGCGTGATGGCTCAGGACACCTAGCCCGGGTGCTTCACGGCCCCGGCGATGGCGGGCTCATCCCCGCGAGTGCGGAGATGAGCCCGACCGCCGGGGTTCACCCACTCGGTGCGGTACGTCGTCTCCCCGCGTGCGGGGATGCCCCGACCGCCGAGCGGGCCGCGGGGATCCCGACACTCCAGCTCCACGGGGCCACCCGCCCCGCCCCCCGCAACCGGGTGAACCCCCACCCCCCTCGGCCCGCCCCGCTTCACCCGCCCCGCCCAACCGCGGTCCCCCGAACGTGGCGCAGATCACTGAACCGGTTTATCCATCGCACGGTCGCCCGATCGGAACCACGAGCGCCCCCAGACGCGAGGCGCCGGGACGGAGGAACGGGTCGATGACGACGACGACGCAGGGGGATCGGGGAGTCCGGACGGGTTCGCGGCTCGCGGCCCTCGGGTTCGCGGCGAAGATCCTGCTCACGGTGGCGATCGCCGTGCTGGCGACGGTCGCGGTGGGCCTGGTGTCGGTGACTTCCGTGCGGCAGATGGCGGACGTCTCGCACCGGATGTACGCGGAGGACGTGCAGGGCACGGCGCTGGCCGGCGAGATGCGGTTCCAGATGGTCACGGCCCGCCAGAACGCCGTCGCCGCGCTGTACCAGCAGCTCGCCCAGGGCGACGAGGAGCTGATCACGGGCTTCACCGACGCCCGTGACGCGGCGCTGACGCGGGTCGGCGAGCTCGCCGGCGCGTACCTGGAGCAGCCGGGTCTGAGCGAGGAGCAGGCGTCGACGGTCGCCCAGGTGCAGGCCGACGTCGCGACGTACCAGGAGAAGATCGCCGGCACCGCGGCGGCACGGGCGGCGGGCGACGAGGAGCGGGCCCAGACGCTGCAGAACGAGACCGCGCCGGTCGGTCAGGGGATCACCGACGGCATCGAGCAGCTCGTGCAGCTGCAGGTCGCGGCGTCGGAGGCGGCGGACGCCCGGGCCGGGCAGGACGCGCAGCAGCGGACGTGGCTGGTGGTCGCGTGCCTGGTGGTGGGCGCGGTGCTCTCCGCCCTGGTGGGCCTGGTCGTGGCGCGGCGGCTGAGCGCGCGGATGAACGGGGTGCGACGGGTGGCCGACGCGCTCGCCGAGGGCGACCTGACGGCGGCGAGCGGCGTGACGGGCGGCGACGAGATCGGCCGCACCGCGGCGTCCCTCGACCGGGCGACGGGCGCGCTGCGCGGGACCGTGGCCGAGATCGTGTCCGCGTCCACGCAGGTCGCGGCGGCGTCGGAGGAGCTCGCGTCGTCGTCCGCGCAGGTCGTGGCCGGGTCGGACGAGACGTCGACGCAGGCGGGGGTGGTGGCCGCGGCGGCCGAGCAGGTGTCCCGGAACGTGCAGACGGTCGCCGCGGGCGCCGAGCAGATGGGCGCGTCCATCCGCGAGATCGCGCAGAACGCCGCGCAGGCCGCGAAGGTCGCCGGATCCGCCACCGAGGTCGCCGCGTCGACGAACGACCAGGTCGCCCGGCTCGGTGCGTCGAGCCAGG
>DAMBCY010000408.1:0-3874 GCA_032056255.1 Cellulomonas sp.
CGTGGTCCCCGAGGTCAGCGAGGCGCTCGCCGCCGGGCTGCGGGAGGCCTCCCGCGGGCTCGCCGACGCCTCCGAGAACGTCGCGCGGCGCGCCGGCGACCACCGGGCGCGGGAGAGCCGGCGCGAGAAGGTCGACCGGACCCGCGCCGACCTGCTCGACGCCGCCGCGCGCGTCATCGCCGCGCGGGGCTACGAGGGGGCGTCCGTCGGCGACATCGCCGCCGAGGCCGGGTACACCAAGGGCGCCCTGTACGCCCACTTCGGGTCCAAGAGCGGGGTGTTCCTCGCCCTGGCGCGCGAGCGGCTCGGCATCGCCATGGACGATCCCGCGCTGGACATGCCGGGGCTCACCGAGGACGGGGTCGACACGGACGTGGTCGCCGCCTGGATCCGGGCGACCCAGGACGACCCGAACCTGCTGCTGCAGCTCGAGTTCCTCAGCTACGGCCTGCGCAACCCGGACGAGTCCCAGGAGCTCGTCGCCCTGCACGAGCGGTCGTTCGAGCTCGCCAGCGCGCAGGCCGCCCGCATCCGGCGCGCCCGGCGCGTCGCCGCGGGGGAGGACCCCGGTCCGGTCGCGGTCACGCAGGACGACCGGGACCTCGCGCTGGCCGTCATCAGCGTGCTGAACGTCACGACCCTCGAGGGCAAGCTCACCGGGTCGCCGTCGATGTCCCCCGAGGCCGGGGCGCGGGTCATCCGGCGGCTGATCGAGGGCTGACCGGGGCGACGCCGGTCGCGCCGGTCCGGATCAGGCGGACTCGTGCCGGGCGTGCCGCGCCAGCCGGAGCGGCACGACCAGCCACACGACGACCAGCCCCGCGAGCACGAGCCCGCCCGCGACCCAGCCGGCCGTCCGGCCCACCACCACGTCGAACAGCAGCAGCGCCGACCCCGCCAGCACGAGCGCCAGCATCGCCAGCCCGGTCTGCGCCAGCCGGTCCGCCGACGTCACGAGCTCCCGCTTCAGGTGCCGCCGGAACAGCAGGCGGTGCAGCGCGACCGGCGCCACGATGAACCCCGTCGCCGCCACCGCCAGCACCACGAGCACCAGGTAGACGTCCTGCTGGTACCGGTCCAGGTCGAGGAACCGCTGCTGGAACGGCACCGTCAGCAGGAAGCCGGTGAGGATCTGCACGCCCGTCTGCGCGACCCGGAGCTCCTGCAGCAGCTCGTTCCAGTTCCGGTCCATCCGCTCGGTCGGGGTCTCGTCCCGGCCGTCGGTCGGGTCGGCGTCGTGGCGCTGCTCGGCCATCGGGTCCTCCGTGCGGTGTGCGGCGGGGTGCCGCGGATGCGGTGCCCCCCGGGGCGCCGGGGGTGCTGGCCGTATGGTGCCGTGCCCGGTCGCCCCGCGCAGGTCGAGGAGGACCGAGCGGCTCAGCGCAGGTCGAGCAGCATCGTGTCCGACCCGCCCACCCGGCCCACCACCCGGAACCCGCGCCGCTCGTACATCCCGCGCGCCGCGTCGTTCCCGTCCTCGACGGACAGGCTCACCGCCCGCGCCCCGCTCTCCCGTGCCGCCGCGAGGCACGCGTCCAGCACCGCCGACCCGACCCCCGCGCCGCGGGACCCCGCGAGGACGCCGAGGCTGAGCTCCGGCACGTCGTCCGCGACCCGGCCCCACCCCGGTGCGTCCGCCGTCGTGCACCGCAGCCACGCGGCGCCCAGCGGTGCGCCCGCCTCGTCCTGCGCGACCACCCCGGCGTCGCCGGGCCGGCCCCAGCCGATCGCGTACCGCGCGAGGTGCGGGTCGCCGGGCACGTCCTGCGGGCGGACGCGGGCCTCGCCGGTCCAGTTCACCGCCTCGACGACCAGGGCGACGAGCAGGTCGGTGTCGGCCGGGGTCACGGGTCGCAGGTGCACCCCCGCATCGTCCCGCGACCCGGCAGGCGGTGGCGAGGGGAATCACGGTGCGGGGCGCGGTGTTGGACCCGTATGCTGGACGGGTCGTGCCGGGGCTGCCCCGGGCCGCGACGGTTGACAACTCCACAGCAGCACCCCCTGGGGGTGATCGGTTTCGACGGTGATCGTCGATCCAGGAGAAGCGGGCCGAGGACGCACGGTTATCTCGTGAACGCTCCGTGCAAACCCATAGGTGCCGATTCCAAGCGCACCGACTTCGCCCTCGCCGCCTGAGCGAGCCTCGAAGTCCGTCAGCCTGAGCTAGCTTCCGACTCAGTTCCTGGCGTCATCTAGGGAGCCACTGCTCGCAGCCTTCGTCACCGGGGCTGCGGGGACTTCAAGGTGACTGGGCCCGTCCGCATCTTGTCTGCGTGAGTGCGGGGGCCGAGAAAAGCAGCTGCAGACTGCGCCCGGAGAATCCCTGGTTCCACGTCATCGGACGCGGGTTCGATTCCCGCCACCTCCACCATGCCGCTGCTGCTCGAGCCCGACGCACGAGCGAGCAGCGGTCCAGGTAGCACGTTCAGGAAGAGCCCGCCGGCGACGGCGGGCTCTTCGTGCGTCGGGGACGTGACGGCCCGGGCGGCCTGGCTGAGGAGCACGCCGAGGCCGACGGCGTCGTCGTGGGCTCCGAGGAGATCGCGTCGGCGGCGCCGGACGGACGGCCTGGCCCGGGTACTCGATCGGGTGAAGGTGCTGGCGACCCGACGTGGCGTCGACGCCGTGGTGGCTAGCGTGCAGAGCACAGGGGGTTCATCGTCGAGGGGGCTCGTCGTGGCGCGTGCGCGCAGGAGGATCACCGCGAACACGACCTGGACCGCGGGCGACAGGGCGGTCGACGTGACCGGGTCGGTCAACCGGTTCCAGTCCTCCGGGACGTTCGACGACCAGGACGCGTGGCAGCCGACCCGGGAAGCCGGGCGCTACGACATCCTGATCGACGAGGACCTGAACGGGACGTGGGACCCCGCGCACGACATCCTGCTCGGCGGAGCGAACGACGACGCGTTCTCGGTGGTCGGCACGGACCTGGCGGGATACGGCGTCGACTCCGCGTCGGTGAAGGCCGAGGCGCAGGCCCAGGTCGGCGGATGGTCCCCGCTGTCGAACGTCGGTCGCTACGCAGGCGGCGTGCAGGGCAGGGCTGCCGCCGCGGACGCCGGCCGGTTCGCGAGCGCGGTCGGGTGGAGCGTGCCGTTGACCGGACTGGTCGCGGGTGGCGGGACGGCGGGTCTGTCGTTCACCGACTCCACCATCCCGACGAGCGACGACGACGGTGTGCTCTCCATCGGCGGGCGGGTCATCAGCTCGCTGGCCGGCACGCAGGCCACCCACGACCAGAACCTGGCCGACGACCCCGCCGACGCCGCCTACGGACGCGCTGTCGGCCTGGACGTCGACGCCGTCCGGGCCGACCTCGCGGACCGGCTCGCCGACCTCGGCCTGAGCGCCACCTACCCGTTCACGCCCTCGAGCGACAGCCCCGAGCACCTGCGACAGGTCCGCATCGCCACGCTGCAGGCCGAGCAGGCCGCCACCGTGCAGGCGGTCATCGACGCGCGACGACAGCCACACCCCCACCCCAGCGCCACCTGGGCGTTGACCACCCTGCCGTGACCTCGCACCCCGGCACCGCGACGGTGCCCCGCCCGCTGCACCGCTACGTGTGGTGGCCGCTGCTGCTCAGCGCGGCGTGGCTGGGCGCCGTCGCGGTCGGGGTGCCCTGGCCGGCCGTCTTGCTGATGCTGCCGTGCGTGCTGACCGCCGCCCTCGTGGGGCTGCGCGGCCCGTTCCTGCGCAGCCCGTTGCCGCAGGCCCTGCGGATGGCCACGGCGCTGGTGCCGATGATCGTCGTCGCCGCGCAGAACCCGCGGTACGACCGGTTCGGGCTCGCCCAGGGTCAGCCGGGCGTCATCACGCCGGCCGAGTTCTGGTCGCACGTCGCCCGGGGCGAGATCGTCGCGCTCGTGGT
>DAMBCY010000409.1:0-3828 GCA_032056255.1 Cellulomonas sp.
GGGGCGGACGGGGGGGGCGCGGCCGCGGGGCGCGGCACGGAGCGCGCGGTGCTCGACGCGGTGACGCGCATGCCCGGCTCCCTCTCCTCGTCGGTCGGCGTCGGGGCCGACAGCCCCGACAGTAGCCCCAACGCACGGACCCCGACAAAGATGCCCACGGACCCGCGACCCGGTGGACGTGCACGTCCCGCGTGCGGCGCGCAGGTGGGACGATGCCGGGCATGGTGGACGACGCGGTTCCGGACGTGCTCGGCGGCGACTGGGTGCGACGCACCCTGCACCTGCGGCCCGACGCCCAGGGCGACCCGGTCGCGACCCTGGTGCACCGCCGGGACGCCGGCTCGGAGCCGTCCCGGCCGGCGGTCCTCTACGTGCACGGGTTCGTCGACTACTTCTTCCAGACGCACGTCGCCGACGCGCTCGCCGGCCGCGGGTACGACCTGTACGCCCTCGACCTGCGTGACCACGGTCGCTCGATCCGCGCCGGGCGGGAGCCGAACGACACCCGCGAGCTCGCGACCTACGCCGAGGAGATCGACGCCGCGGTCGCCCTGGTCCGCGCCGCGCACGACCGCGTAGTGCTGCTCGGGCACTCGACGGGCGGCCTGGTCGCCGCGCTGTGGGCGCACGCCCGCCGCGGCCGCGGGCTGGTCGACGCCGTGGTGCTGAACAGCCCGTGGCTGGACCTGCGCGGGTCGTGGTTCGAGCGCACCGTGCTCACCTGGCTGCTGGTGCACGTGGTCGGCCGGGTCGTGCCGGGACTGGTCGTGTCGCACCTCGGCGAGCACTACGGCCGCGCCCTGCACGCCGGCACCGGCGGCGAGTGGGCCTACGACCTGGCCTGGAAGCCGCACGAGGGCTTCGGGGTCCGGGCGGGTTTCGTGCGCGCCGTGCGCCGGGGGCAGGCCCGGGTCGCGCGCGGGCTCGATGTCGACGTGCCCGTCCTCGTGCTGGCCTCGGACGCGACCGGCCCGGACGACCGGTGGCACGACGGGCTGCTCACCTCCGACTCGGTGCTCGACGTCGCGGACATGCGCCGGCTCGCCCCGTCGCTCGGCGCGGACGTGACCTACGTCGAGGTCGCCGGGGGAGCGCACGACCTCGCCCTGTCGCCGCTGCCCGCGCGGACCCGGTACCTGGACGAGGTCGTGACCTGGCTGGACGTGAGCCTGGCGCGTCGGGGTCCGGTGCGCTGACGCCCGGCACGCCGGGGTCGGGCGGCCGGGGTCAGCCGCGCGCCGACGTCGGCAGCGTCATGATCTCCGCCCCGTCCGCGGTGATCGCGATGGTGTGCTCGGTGTGCGCGGTGCGGCTGCCGGTCGCGCTGCGCAGCGTCCAGCCGTCGGCGTCGGTCACGAGCTCGTCGGTGTCCGCCATGATCCACGGCTCCAGCGCGAGCAGCAGGCCCGGGCGCAGCCGGTAGCCGCGGCCGGGGCGGCCGGTGTTCGTCACGTGCGGGTCCTGGTGCATCGTCGAGCCCACGCCGTGCCCGCCGAACTCGGTGTTCACCGGGTAGCCGGCCGCCTCGAGCACCGTGCCGATGGCGTGCGAGAGGTCCCCGACCCGCGCGCCCGGGCCGGCCGCGGCGATGCCGGCCGCGAGCGCGCGCTCGGTCGCGTCGATCATGGCCAGGTCCTCCGGCCGCCGCGTGCGCCCGACGACGAAGCTGATCGCGGAGTCCGCGACCACCCCGCCGAGCGACACCGCGAGGTCGAGGGTGAGCAGGTCGCCGTCGGCGAGCGCGTAGTCGTGCGGCAGCCCGTGCAGCACCGCGTCGTTCACGGACGTGCAGATGAAGTGCCCGAACGGTCCGCGCCCGAACGACGGCGCGTAGTCGACGTAGCAGGACGTCGCCCCGGCGTCGGCGATCATCGTGGCGGTCCACGCGTCGATGTCCAGCAGGTTCGTCCCCACGGTCGCGCGGCTGCGCACCGCCTGCAGGATGTCGGCGACCAGGGCGCCGGTCTCGCGGGCGCGGGCCAGCTCGGTGGGGTCAAGGATCTCGATCATCGGTGTCTTCCTCGCGGCCGGACGTCAGGGCTGCCAATAACTATACCGGCCATGCTATCCCGGTATTACTATCGGACGCATGGTCCGGCTCCCGCTCACCCCCGACGAGCTCGCACGCGGCCGGCGGCTCGGTGCCCTGCTGCGCCGTGCCCGTGCCGACCGGTCGATGCTCACCACGGCGCTGGATGCCGGCATCTCGCCGGAGACGCTGCGCAAGATCGAGTCCGGTCGCGTGGCGACGCCGGCGTTCTCGACCATCGCCGCGATCGCGGAGGTGCTGGGGCTGTCGCTGGACGAGGTGTGGGCGCAGATCAACCCGGCGGCGGGGGAGAAGCCGGACGCGTCGGCGGTGGCGTAGGTCCGGACGGCGCCGTCAGAACAGCGGCCACGGCACCGCGGGCATCTCGCCCTCCGGCTCCGGGAACCGCCCCCCGGCGAGCAGCCGCCCGCACCGCGCGCCCAGCGCCGCCACCTCGGCCTCGTCCAGCAGCCCCGCCAGCTCCCCGCCGAGCGTAGCCGCCAGGCCGTCCCGCACCCGCGCGACCCCCGCCCGCTCCGCGGCGTCGAGCGGCTCGCCGACCCACCCCCAGAGCACCGTCCGCAGCCGCGGCTCGACGTGGAACGTCACGCCGTGGTCGACCCCGAACCGGTGCCCGTCCGCCCGCGGCAGCACGTGACCGCCCTTGCGGTCGGCGTTGTTGAGCAGCACGTCGAGCACCGCCATCCGGCGCAGCGCCGCGGAGTCCTCGTGCACGAGCGTCACCGGGTCGCCGTGCTGGTCCTGGCCCTCCAGCACCGTGCGCCACCCCGCGCCCGGCACGGCGCCCGACGGCACGACGTCCACGGGGTCGAGCCCGGGGTCGAGCCCGGGCTCGGGCTCCTGCCACCGCTGCACCATGCCCGGCCCGTACGGCCCGTCGCGCAGCCACGTCCGGGGGACGACGCCCCAGCCCGTCGCCTCGGACACCAGGAACGCGGCGACCTCGCGGCGCGCGAGCGTCCCGTCGGGGAAGTCCCACAGCGGCTTCTCGCCCGCGACCGGCTTGTAGACGACCCGCGTCCCGCCGATCCGGGCCAGGAACGTCGCGTTCGACGCCACCGTGATGCGGCCGACGACCTCGAGCGGGCCGTCGAGGTCGGGCTCGGTCACCCGGCGTCGCAGTCGTGGCCCTCGGGGTCCACCGGCTCCCCGCACCGCGGGCACGCCGGCCGCCCCTGCGCGACCACCTGGCGGGCGCGCAGGGCGAAGGCGCGCGCGGACCCGACCGGCAGGCGGAGCTCCATCGCCTCCTCGGGCTCCGGGTCCTCCGCGGCGAGGCGCTCGGCCTCCTCCTCGGAGTCCACCCAGACGACCGGGAACGCCTCGACGACGACCTGGCCGGTGGCCCGGTCGAAGTGCAGGCGCATCTGGCCGAGCCGGAAGTCCTCCTCGACCGGCTGCTCCACCGGGTCGGCGTCCACGAGCTCGGCGGACGCCTCCGCGGGCACGCTGTACGGGTTGCCGTCGGTGGCCATGAGGTCGTCGAGCAGCTCGTCGATCTTCTCGGCCAGCGACGCTGCCCACTCCTTCTCCATCGCGACGCTGGTCAGCCGGCGGCCGGTGCGCGCCTGGAGGTAGAAGGTCCGGGCGCCGGGCCGGCCGACGGTGCCGATGAGCGCGCGGTCGGGCCAGTCGTGCAGGTGGAGGAGCGTGGCCATGACCCCATGCTAGGAGCGGCCTGCGACACCGCCCGCCGGACCGGCGCCGCCGCCCACCACCGCGTCGCCCGCGGGGACCGTCCCGCCGGCCGCCGCCGCGTCCCGCAGCCAGGACAGGTC
>DAMBCY010000410.1:0-3799 GCA_032056255.1 Cellulomonas sp.
CGACGGCCTGCAGCAGCGCGACGAGGGCGACCGTGCGGGGGTCCGGCTGCGCGCCGCGCACGAGCACGTCGGTCAACCGCTGCCGGACCGCCGCCTCGTGCCGGACGTCGGCGGCGGGCCAGCGGGTGCGGGGGAACAGCCCGAGCACCCGGTCCTCCTGGCGGCGGATCAGGCCGCGGGCGGCCAGCCGCTCGATCAGCGCGGGCCGCAGCCCGCGACCGAGCAGCCCGACCAGGTCCTGCGCCGTGCGCGGCCGCTCGCCGACCCGCGCGAGCGCCGGGCCGAGCACCGGGTCCGCGGCCGGGCCGCGCGGATCCCCCGCGACCGGGGTCGGCACCACCCGGGCGGCCCGTCCCCAGCCGCCGCCGTCACGCACCTCGACCGCGCCGGCGAGCGCGAGCTCGGTCAGCACGGCGCCACCCAGCACCTCGTCGACCGAGACCACGGCGGGCGTGCTGCCGCGCACGTCGTCGAGCAGCAGGAGCAGCAGGTCCTCCGCGAGCAGCATGGTCATGCGCGTGACTGTACTCGGTCAACGGTTGGTCAGCGACGGGCGCTCCGCGAGGTGCTCGGGCAGGATGACGCCCGCACGTCCCCGGGACGAGGGAGGGCCATGCCGCGCGCACCCCGTGCCGCTGTGCGCCACCGTCGCGCCGCCGCGCTGGTGCGGGCCGCGCACGCCGCTCCCGCCGCCGCCGTCACGGTGTTCGCCGGCGCGTACGCCGCGGGCGCCACGACCGCGACGGCCGGACGGGCGGTGCTGGTCGCGGGAGCCGTCCTCGCCGGGCAGCTGTCGGTGGGGTGGTCGAACGACTGGATCGACGCCGGACGTGACCTGTCGGTCGGGCGGGCGGACAAGCCCGTCGTCGCCGGGGACGTGACGCCCGCGGTGCTGCGCCGCGCCGCCCTGCTCGCCGCGGGCGCGTGCGTCGTGCTCTCCCTCGCGCTCGGCTCGCGGGCCGGTCCGCTGCACGTGGTCCTGGTGGCCGTGGCGTGGTCGTACAACGGCGGGCTCAAGTCGACCCCGTGGTCCTGGGCCCCGTACGCGGTGGCCTTCGGCGGGCTGCCGTCGGTCGCGACGCTCGCGGTGCCCGGGGGCGGGCCCGCTCCGGCCTGGACCACGGCGGGGGCCGCCCTGCTCGGCGTCGGCGCGCACCTCGCGAACGTGCTGCCGGACCTGGAGGACGACGAGGCCACCGGGGTCCGCGGCCTGCCGCACCGGCTGGGCCGGCGCGGGACGGCGGTCCTCGCCGCCCTGGTGCTGCTGGTGGCGGTGCTCGTGGTGGTGCTCGGGCCGGCGCGAGGCCCGTCGGCCGGTGCCTGGACCGCCCTGGGTGCAGCGGCGGTCCTGGCTGGCTCGGCCGTCGCGGTGGCGCTCGCCCGTCCCCGGAGCCGCTGGCCGTTCACCGCCGCGGTGCTCACCGCCGGGCTCGCGGTCGTGCTGCTGGTCGTCGCGGGGTGACCCACCGGTCGCGGGGTGCGAGGGCCGGGGGCAGGATCGCGCCATGTCCCGGATCCTGGCGGTCGCCCCGGCGCTGCCGGCGCACGCGTACCGGCAGCCGGACATCACCGCCGAGATCGGCGGCCTGGTCACCCGCGACCCGCGCCGGCGTGCGCTGCTGGAGCGCGTGCACGCCTCCGCCGGGGTCGGGACCCGGCACCTGGTGCTCCCGCTGGAGAAGTACGCCGGCCTGTCCTCCTTCGGCGAGGCGAACGACCTCTTCCTGCGCGAGGGCGTCGAGCTGGCTGCCCGGGCGGTGCTCGACGCCCTCGACGCCGCCGGCCTGCGCCCGGCCGAGGTGGACCACCTGCTCTTCACCACCGTCACGGGCGTGTCCGCCCCCTCCCTCGACGCGCTGCTCGTCGAGCGGCTCGGCCTGCGGCCCGACGTGCGCCGGATGCCGTCGTTCGGCCTCGGGTGCGCCGGCGGGGCCGCCGGGCTCGCGCTCGCCCACGACCACCTCACCGGCCACCCGGACGACGTGGCGGTGCTCCTCTCGGTCGAGCTGTGCTCCCTGACGTTCCAGCAGGACGACGACTCCACCGCGAACCTCGTCGCCAGCGGCCTGTTCGGCGACGGTGCCGCCGCGGTGGTCCTGGCCGGGGACGCCCGCGCGGCGCGGCTGGGGCTCCCCGGGCCGGACGTCGTCGGTGCCCGCAGCGTCCTGTACCCGGGCACGTCGGGCGACCTCGGCTGGCAGGTCGGCGGCACCGGGTTCCGCATCGTGCTCTCCGGCGCCCTGGCCGAGACCGTCGCGGCGCACGCCGGCGCGGACGTCGCGGCGCTGCTCGCCCCGCTCGGCGTCGCCGCCCCGGCGGTCGACCGGTGGGTCGTGCACCCCGGCGGCCCCAAGATCCTGGACGCGGTGCAGGACGCCCTCGGCCTCGACGCCGGCGCCCTCGCCGTCAGCCGTGCCGTGCTGGCCCGGACCGGCAACCTGTCGTCCGCCACCGTGCTGCACGTGCTCGCCGCCACCGAGGCCCCGCCCGGCGGCGGGACCGGGGTCGTGCTGGCGTTCGGGCCGGGTGTCGGCGCGGAGCTGGTGGCGCTCCGGTGGCCCGGGGAGGATCGGTGACGTCGGTCGGCTGGTTCGTGCTGCTCGTCGGGCTCACGGGCGCGGAGCGGGTCGCCGAGCTCGTCGTCTCGGCCCGCCACGCCCGCTGGTCCGCCGCGCGCGGCGGCGTCGAGTCGGGCCGCGGGCACTTCCCCGCGATGGTGGCGCTGCACACCGGGCTGCTGGTCGCCTGCGTCGCGGAGGTGCTGCTGGCGGACCGTCCGTTCCTGCCGTGGTTCGGCTGGCCCGCGCTCGCCCTGGTGCTGGGCAGCCAGGCGCTGCGCTGGTGGTGCATCGCGACGCTCGGCCCGCGCTGGAACACCCGCGTGATCGTCGTCCCCGGCCTGCCGCTGGTGCGCCGCGGCCCGTACCGCCTGCTGTCGCACCCGAACTACCTCGCGGTCGTCGTCGAGGGCGTCGCCCTGCCGCTGGTGCACTCCGCCTGGGTCACCGCCCTGGTCTTCACGGTGCTGGACGCGGTGCTGCTGCTCGGCTTCCGCATCCCGGCCGAGGAGCGGGCGCTCCGGGCCGCCACGGGGCCGGTGCCGTCGGCGGGACCCGCACCCGGGGCGTCGTGACCGAGGTCGACGTCCTCGTCGCGGGCGGCGGGCCGGTCGGGCTGGTCGCGGCCGTGGAGGCCCGGCTCGCCGGTCTGTCCGTCCTGGTCGTCGAGCCGCGGCCGACGCCGGTCGACAAGGCGTGCGGCGAGGGCCTGATGCCGCGGGCGGTCGCGGCGCTGGCCCGGCTCGGGGTCGACCCGGACGGCCTGCCGCTCGCCGGGATCGCCTACGTGCGCGACGACCTGCGCGCCGAGCACCGGTTCGCCGGGGCGCCCGGCCGGGGCGTGCGCCGCACGACCCTGCACGCCGCGCTCGCCGCACGGGCGGACGCGCTCGGCGTCGAGCGGTCCACGGGACGGGTCACCGAGGTGCGGCAGGACCGCGACGGGGTCGTGGCCGCGGGGACCAGCGCGCGCTGGCTGCTCGGCTGCGACGGGCTGCACTCGACGGTGCGCCGGACGCTCGGCCTCGAGGTGCGCGCGCCGCACCGGCCGCGGTCGCGCAGCGGACGGCGGTACGGCGTCCGCCGGCACTACCGGGTGGCGCCGTGGACGGACCTGGTCGAGGTGCACTGGGGCCGGCGCACCGAGGCCTACGTCACGCCCGTCTCCCCGGGCCTGGTGGGCGTGGCGCTGCTCGGGCCGGCCCCGATCGACGTCGACGCCGAGCTCGCGGGCATGCCCG
>DAMBCY010000411.1:0-3788 GCA_032056255.1 Cellulomonas sp.
CACCGCCCGCGCCCTGGCCTCCGATGCCACCTGGCGGCGCATCCTGACCGACCCCGCCTCCGGTGCCGTCCTGGACGTCGGACGCACCCGCTACCGACCACCAGCAGCCCTGGCCGAGCACATCCGGGTCCGCGACCGGCACTGCGCGGCACCCGGGTGCACCGTGCCCGCACGACGCTGCGACATCGACCACACCATCGAGTACCACCGACGACCCGACGTCCGGCCCCACGATCCGGCCGATCATCCACCCGAGGCCTTGAACGCCGGTCCACCCGACGTCAGCACGCAGGACCCGGCGCGCCACGGCACCGCCGCCGCGGCTGCCGCTTCCGGTGGCGGCGGACGGCGACCCGGCGGCTCACCGGTCCGAGACGGCCACGGCACCACCAGTGCGGACAACCTCGGGCTGCTGTGCCGGCGCCACCACCGGCTCAAGACCGACGGGGGCTTCCGCCTGCGCCAGATCGCCCCCGGCGTCTACGAGTGGATCACCCCCGGCGGGCACCGCTACCGCACCTGTCCGGGCACCGGTGAGATCACCGACCTCACCGCCACCGCCGTCTGGACCGGAGCCGACATCGGCGACCCCATCCCCTTCTAGGGGCGGAGCCGCGCGGGCCGCCCGGCGGTCCGGGTAGCGGTCCGTGCGGAGCTCGCCTGGCGGGAGCGCGCCGGATGCACCACGTCAGGAGCGCGCCGGACGTACGACGTCAGGAGGGGCCGGACGCACCACGTCACGACGCGGGAGGTCGCGAAGCGAAGCAGGGTGCCGGACTGCGGAGGGAGGGTCGGGACGCGGGGCGAACGAGCCCGGCCGCGCCTCGGAGGTCAGTCCTCGATGCCGAGCGCGAACGCCTGCTCGAGATCGTGCTGGGAGTAGGTCCGGAAGGCGATGAAGGTCTGGGTCCGGACCACCCCGGGGACCTTGCTCACCCGGTCGGCGATGATGTCCGCCAGCTCCTCGTGCACCCGCACGCGGACCATGGCGATCAGGTCGACCCCGCCGGTGACGGAGTAGACCTCGCTCACGCCGGGGATCTCGGCGATCGCGGCGGCGGCCTCGGGGATGCGGGCGGCGTCGGTGTCGATGTGCACGATGGCGGTCAGCATGAGGTCATCATGCCGCGCCGGACACGTCCCGCACCCCGCCCGTGCGGCGTGCCGGTCCGGCGTCGTGCCGGAACGTCGCGTCGTCCCCGACCCCGGCGTCGTCCCCGACCCCGGCGTCCTCCTCGAGCCCGGCGGGCGCCGCGAACCCGCCGTCGTCGTCTGCGACGCCCGAGTCGTCTGCGGACCCGGCGTCTCGACCGTGCCCGTCGGCACGCCCGAGAGCCGCGTCCTGCGCGAACCGCGTGTCGCGCTCCGCGCGGGCCTCCGCCTCGGACAGGTCCAGCCAGCCGGCTCCGACGGCCTCGGCGGGATCGGTGCGGGCCTGCGCGGAGCGGACCGGGTAGGACCAGGGCGTGCTGACGTCGACGATGCGCACGCCGGGACGGCCGAGCCAGGCCAGCACCAGGTCGGCCTCCTCGGGGTGCCCGGCGGGCGCGGGGGCGACGGGCGGCGGCACGTGCTCGGCGGTCACGCGCAGCGACGCGATCGCGGGGGTGGGGTCGGTGCGGGGTGGGACGAGGGCGGTTCCGGCGAGCCTGCCGTACCGGACGAGGACGATCTCCCACCCGCCGGGGTCGGTCCGCCGGGCGGCGACCAGCTCCGCGCAGCCGGCCAGCGGGGCCAGCCGTTGGGAGCGTGCGGAGCCGCGCAGGAACGCCGCGAGCCGGTCCCGGACCCCTGCGGCCTCCTCGAACCGTTCCTGGCGCGCCAGCGCGGCGATCCGGCCGGCGTGCGCCGCGACCACGCCGGCGGGGTCCGCGGTCATGGCGCGCCGGACGTCCTCGACGGTCGCGGCGTACTCCGTCGCGGCCTCGGGCCGGACGCACGGGGCGGAGCAGCGGCCGATCTCGGCGAGGTGGCAGGCGGTCGCCCCCGGCCCGGGGACGGCGGGCAGCCGGGTCGTGCACCGGCGGATCGCGAAGGAGTCGTGCATCGCCTCCATCGCCAGCTGCGCGGCGGCCCGGGACGCGAACGGCCCGATGTGCGTCGCGTCGTCGCGGACCTCCCGGACCACCGAGAGGCGCGGGAACGGCTCGGCGGTCAGCCGCACCCAGGGCATCCGCTCGGGGGAGCGGGAGCGGCGGTTGTAGCGGGGGGAGTGCTCGGCGATGAGGCGCAGCTCGCGGACCTGCGCCTCGAGCGGTGTGGCGCAGACGACCGGCGTGACGACCTGGGCGATGCGCACCATCTCCCGCATGCGGGAGCGCTTCTCCGCCGCCGTGAAGTAGGAGCGCACCCGCTTGCGCAGCGACGTGGACGTGCCGACGTACAGCACCTCGTCCCCCGGCCCGCGGAACAGGTACACGCCCGGGGCGTCGGGCAGGCCGTCTGCGAGGTGCCGCTTGCGTCGGACGTCGGCGGGGACGGCGTCGGCGGCCGTGGCCAGGTCCTCGAGGTGCGTGATGCCCAGCGGGGCGAGCCGGCCGAGCAGCGCGTGCAGCACGTCGACGGTCGCGCGGGCGTCGGCGAGCGCGCGGTGCTCGGGGGTGGTGGTCGCCCGGAACAGCGCGGCCAGGGTCGAGAGCTTGTGGTTCGGCGCCTCGTCCCGGGTGACGACCCGCCGGGCGAGGCGCACGGTGTCCACCACGGCGAACCCCGGCCAGGCGTGCCCCGTGCCCGCGGCGGCGGCCTTGAGGAACCCGACGTCGAACGGCGCGTTGTGCGCGACGAGGACGGACCCCTGCGCGAACTCGAGGAACGCGGGGAGCACCGCCTCGATCCGCGGGGCGCCGACGACCATCGCGGTGGTGATGCCGGTGAGCACCTGGATCTGCGCGGGGACCGGCCCGCCCGGGTCGACCAGGGTCTGGAACTCGCCCAGGACCTCGCCGCCGCGGACCTTCACGGCGCCGATCTCGGTGATCGCGGAGGCCCCGGGGGCGGCGCCGGTCGTCTCGAGGTCCACGACGACGAACGTGACGTCGGACAGCGGCGTCCCGATGTCGTCGAGGGTGACCTGCACGGGCCTCCCGACGGGCGGGTGCACGAGATCGACGCGTGTCGTCTCGCGGGGGTCGGGGGACCGTCGGACCATGTCGCGCACGCTAGCCGCGGGGTCCGACACACCCGTCGGGGACCCCGCCGGGACGGCGTGCGCCCGTGCGCGGACCCCCCGGCTCCACGCGACGCCGTCCCGCCCCCCGGGGCCACGCGCTGCCCGACCACCGGCTCACGCGCTGCCGACCCGCCTGCCGCGCAGCCGACCACCGGCCCACGCGCAGCCGACCACCGGCCCACGCGCAGCCGACCACCGGCCCACGCGCCGCCGACCTGCAGGCCCGTAGGGTGACGGACATGCCTGCCGTCCCCGACGCCGTCCGCGCGGTGGTGGTGCACCTGGCGGCCGAGGTGCTCGGCACGCTCGACCCGGTCGCCGTCCCCGCCCCGCTGGCCGCGGTGCGCCGGTTCGCGCCCCGCCGCCGGGCGGAGTCCGGGGCGGGACCGCTCTGGTCGGCGGTCGAGGGCGATGACGCCTTCCGCGCCCGGGTGGCCCGTGCGTGGTCCCAGGCGCACCCCGAGGCCGCCGCGGAGGTCCTGAGGGCGGGCCGCTCCGGTGGCCCCGCCGACGGCGACCCCGCCTCGGCCGACTCGGGCGCAGCCGTCTCCGCGGCCACTGCCACCGACGCCACGCCCACCACCGACGCCACGCCCACCACCGACGCCACGCCCACCAC
>DAMBCY010000412.1:0-3769 GCA_032056255.1 Cellulomonas sp.
ACACCAGGTTGGCGTTGGTACCGCCGGCGATCTTGATCAGCAGCACGCCGCCGGCGATGCCGCCGTAGAACATCAGCGCGAGGGCGAGGTCGCCGGACGTCCGCCCCCGGGCGCGCACCCACTCGATCGCGACGGAGCCGACGAGCGCGGCCACGACCGCCCCGGGCACGGCGAGGGTGTCCTGGGGGACCAGGTTCGCCCAGGTGCCCACCAGCCAGCCGAGCGCGACGCCCGTGAGGGCGACGTGCCCGATGCCGTCGCCCATCAGGGCGAGCCGGCGCTGCACCAGGAACGTGCCGACGACGGGTGCGGCGGCGCCGACCAGCACCGCGGCCAGGAGCGCGCGCTGCATCAGCGGCGAGGCGAGCATCGCGCCGAGGGTCTCGTACCAGGTCACGGCAGCACCTCCATGGACAGCCCGGTCGCGGCGCCGCCGTCGGGCACGGGCGGGTCGGCGTGCGGGTGGGTGTGGTCGTGCGCCGGGCCGGCGTGCTCGCCCTTGGCGGCCGGCGGCGGGCCGTCGTAGACGACGCGCCCGTGCCGCAGGGCCACGGCCCGGTCGATCAGGCCGGCGAACGACCCGAGCTCGTGCAGGATCACCAGCACGGTGCCCCCGGCGACGTGCCGCTGCCGGACGGCCGAGACGAACGTCTCCTGCGTCGGCAGGTCGATGCCCGACGTCGGCTCGTCGAGCACCAGGAGCTCCGGGTCGCGGACGAGCGCGCGGGCGATCAGCACCCGCTGCTGCTGGCCGCCGGACATCGGCAGCACCGGCCGTCGGGCGTGCGCGGACATGCCGACCTCGTCGAGCGCCGCGAGCGCCCGGGCCCGGGCGTCGCGCGGCGGGCGGAGCCGGCGCCCGTGCACCAGGCCGGACATCACGACCTCCAGCGCGGTGGCCGGGACGCCGCCGCCGACGGGCAGCCGCTGCGGGACGTAGCCGATCCGCTCCCACGGCACGCCCTCGCCGCCGTGCCCACCACCCAGGACGCCGCCGAGCAGCCGCACCTCGCCGGCCGTGCGGGGGACGATGCCCAGCAGCGCGCGGACCAGGGTGGACTTGCCGGAGCCGTTCGCGCCGAGCAGCGCCACGACCTCGCCGCGCGCGACCCGCAGGTCGACGCCGGACAAGATCGCGTGGCCGCCGAGGGTCACGTCGATCCCGCGGGCCAGCACCGCGTCGTCGACGGAGGTGGCCGGGGCCGCGGGTGCGTCGCTCATGAGCACGAGAGTGCCGTGCGCAGCGTCTCCAGGTTGGCATCCGCCACCGAGACGTAGTCCTGCGTGTCGTCGGTGAGCCCCTCCAGCGGGTCCAGCACCGCGGTGTCCACGCCCAGCTCGGCGGCGAGGGTCTCGGCGACCTTCGGGCTGGCGAGCGTCTCGAAGAAGATCGTGCTCACGCCCTCGTCCTGCACGATCCGGCCGACCTCGGCCAGGCGCGCGGGCGACGGCTCGGCCTCCGGGTCGATGCCGGAGATGCCGACCTGCTCGAGGTCGTACTGCTCGGCGAGGTAGGAGAACGCCTCGTGCGTCGTGACGATCGTGCGGGACGCGCACGTGGCCAGCCCGGCGGCGTAGCGCCCGTCGAGGTCGGCCATCTGCTGCGCGAAGGCCGCGGCGCCGGCGGCGTACTCGTCGGCGTGGTCCGGGTCGATCTCGCCGAGCTGCGCGGCAACCTGCTCGGCGACCGGGGGGAGCAGCGTGGGGTTCAGCCAGAAGTGCGGGTCGAGGGACCCGTGCGCGTGGTCCTCCTCCTCGTCCTCCTCCTCGTCGTGCGCCGCCGCGTGCAGCGTGACGTCGTCGGCGGCGTCCACGACGTGCCCGGGCGGGTTCGCCGCGACCGCGTCGTCGACGGACGGCTGGAAGTCGGACAGGAAGACGACCAGGTCGGCGCGACCCACCTGGTCGACCTGGGCGGGGGACAGCTCGAGGTCGTGCGGCTCGGCACCGGGCGGCGTGAGGGTCTGGACGTCCACGAGGTCCCCGCCGACCTGCTCGGCCACGTACTGCAGGGGGTAGAACGACGCGAGCACCGCCACACCGTCCGCGTCGCCGCCGCTGCCGCCCCCGGAGGAGGAGCAGGCCGACAGCGCGAGCGCGGCGGCCAGCCCGAGGGGCACGGCGAGGGTCAGGGAACGACGGCGGGGGAGCATGAGACCCATTCTCACTCTGTTGAGAACGAGTGTCAAAACGGGTCGTGCGCCACGTGCCGGCGCGGGCCGGGGGCGCGGTCCCCGGCCCGGTAGCCTGTGCTGCGATCGATCCCTCCGCGCCACCCAGGCGCGGGACGTCCCGGCACCAGGAGCACTCACCGTGGCAGCACCCTCCCGTCTCGACTCCGTCGTCTCCCTCGCCAAGCGGCGCGGCTTCGTCTTCCAGAGCGGGGAGATCTACGGCGGATCCCGCTCCGCGTGGGACTACGGGCCCCTGGGCGTCGAGCTCAAGGAGAACATCAAGAAGCAGTGGTGGCGCACCGTCGTGCAGGGCCGCGACGACGTGGTCGGCCTCGACTCGTCGGTGATCCTGCCCCGCAAGGTGTGGGTCGCCTCCGGCCACGTCGGCGTGTTCACCGACCCGCTGACCGAGTGCCTGTCCTGCCACAAGCGGTTCCGCGAGGACCACCTGCTCGAGGAGTTCGAGGAGAAGAAGGGCCGCGCGCCCGAGAACGGCCTCGGCGACATCGCGTGCCCGAACTGCGGCACCCGCGGGCGGTGGACCGAGCCGCGCGACTTCAACATGATGCTCAAGACCTACCTCGGCCCGGTCGAGGACGAGTCCGGCCTGCACTACCTGCGGCCCGAGACCGCCCAGGGCATCTTCGTGAACTTCGCCAACGTGCTGACCACGAGCCGCAAGAAGCCGCCGTTCGGCATCGGCCAGATCGGCAAGTCGTTCCGCAACGAGATCACCCCCGGGAACTTCATCTTCCGGACCCGCGAGTTCGAGCAGATGGAGATGGAGTTCTTCGTCGAGCCCGGCACGGACGAGACCTGGCACCAGTACTGGATCGACCAGCGCACCGACTGGTACGTGGACCTCGGTATCGCCCGGGAGAACCTGCGGCACTACGAGCACCCGGCCGAGAAGCTGTCCCACTACTCGAAGCGCACCGTCGACATCGAGTACCGGTTCGGCTTCGGCGGGTCCGAGTGGGGCGAGCTCGAGGGCATCGCCAACCGCACGGACTTCGACCTCAAGACGCACACCGAGCACTCCGGCCAGGACCTGTCGTACTTCGACCAGGCGAAGGACGAGCGCTGGGTGCCGTACGTCATCGAGCCGGCGGCGGGCCTGACCCGGTCGCTGATGGCGTTCCTCGTCGAGGCGTACCACGAGGACGAGGCGCCGAACGCGAAGGGCGGCGTCGACAAGCGCACGGTCCTGCGCCTCGACCCGCGCCTCGCCCCGGTCAAGGCGGCGGTGCTCCCGCTGTCCCGCAACGAGGCGCTGTCCCCGAAGGCGCGCGACCTCGCCGCGGAACTCCGGAAGAGCTGGAACGTCGACTTCGACGACGCCGGCGCGATCGGCCGCCGCTACCGCCGCCAGGACGAGATCGGCACGCCGTTCTGCCTCACGGTCGACTTCGACACGCTCGAGGACAATGCCGTGACCGTGCGCGAGCGCGACACGATGGAGCAGGAGCGCGTGCAGATCGAGGATCTGCAGGGATACTTGGCGCAGCGCCTGGCTGGTTGCTAAACGGCAGATGAACAAGGATATTCGCTGGGGTGTGCCAAGTGATGGACACACGTTCCCTATTTATGCTGGT
>DAMBCY010000413.1:0-3746 GCA_032056255.1 Cellulomonas sp.
CGCGCCGGGGCGGCGGCGAGCGCGGTGCGGTGCGGTCAGCCCCGCGCGTCCGTGAGGACCATGACCTCCTCGAGCCGCGCGGGCACCGTGCGCGCCTCCCCCGGCACCCCGGCCGTCCGCAACGCCGCGGCCACCGCCTCGGCGTCGGCCCCCGCGACCCGGACGTCCCGCCCGGCGACGGTGACGGGCAGCCCCGCGGCGGTCAGCGCACCGAACGCCGCCTGCCAGTCCGGCGTGCTGACCTCGACCGCGGTCGTCCCGTCCAGCACGTCCGCGAGGGCGCCCGTCGCCACGCGGCGGCCGTGCGACATCAGCACGAGCTCGTCGCACTGCTCGGCCTCCTGCATGTAGTGCGTCGTGACGAGCACCGCGACGCCGGCCTCCGCCTGCGCGTGCACGGTGTCCCACAGCGCCGCGCGCGCCAGCGGGTCGACGCCCGACGTCGGCTCGTCCAGCACCAGCAGCTCCGGGGCGTGCGACAGCGCGACCGTGAACGCGAGCCGCCGCTGCAGACCCAGGCTCAGCGACCCGACGAGCCGGTCCGCGTGCGGCGCGAGGTCCCCCGGCAGCCCGGGCACCGCACCCAACCCGTACGCGGCGGCCACGAACTCCAGGTTCTCCGCGACCGTGAGGTCGGCCGCGAGGCCGAGCCCCTGCGGCACGTAGCCGACCCGGCGACGGGTCTCCCGGGACGGAGCACCGCCGAGCACCCGCACGGAACCCGCGGTCGGGGCCACCAGCCCCAGGACGGTGCGGATCAGCGTCGTCTTGCCCGCTCCGTTCGCGCCGAGCAGCCCCACCACACGGCTCGGGTGCACGGTCAGCGACACGTCGTCGACCGCCCGGAACGCCCCGAACTCGGTGACGACCCCCACGGCCTCGACCCCGGCGACCCCGTGGCCGGCGACCCCGGCGCCCGCGACCCCGGCGACCCCGTGGCCGGCCGCCCGACCCTGGCCCTGGTCCCGCTCGCGGTCCTGGTCCTGGTCCCGGTCCCGGTCTCGCTCGCGGTCTCGGTCCCGGTCCCGGTCCCCGGGTGCCGTCGCACGCCGGGTGCGGCCCTCCGAGGCCTCCACGCGCGCGTCGTCGCCCGGCGGCGCGGCGGTGCGCTCCAGCGTCAGCGCGATCACCGCGTCCTCCAGGTCCCGGGGCACCTCCCCCGCCCCCCGGGCGACGAGCGCGTGCTGCTGCCCCCCGCGCCGCCACACGGCCGCCGCCCCCTCCATCCCACGCTCCCCTGGGTGCCTCCCCGGCACCGAGGGAGGCCCCGAGGGGTCGACGGGGCCACCCCCGCGCGCCTCCGTCGCACCGTCGGGGGCACCCTCGGCGACTCCGGCAGCGCCGGCAGCGAGCACCAGGATCGAACCTCGGACCCGCGCCGCCGCGAGCGACGGGGCGCCGCGGTAGACCGCCGCGCCCCGGTCGAGCACCAGGACGGTCGCCGCGCGCTCCGCCTCGTCGAGGTACGTCGTGGTCAGGAGCACGCCCGTGCCGTCCGCGGCGGCGGCGGACAGCAGGCGCCAGAGGTCCACCCGGCTCACCGGGTCGACGCCGGTGGACGGCTCGTCGAGCACCACGAGCTCGGGCCGGTGCAGCATCGCGAGGCAGAACCCGAGCTTCTGCCGCATCCCGCCGGACAGCTGCCGCCCGAGCCGGTCGCGCACGCCGTCGAGGCCGGCGGCGGCGAGCAGCGCGTCGGCGCGGGCCCGCGCGGCGGCGGGGGCGATCCGGTACGCGCGGGCGACGAGGTCGACGTTCTCGGCGACGCTGAGGTCACCCCAGACGCCGGACGTCGCGGGCAGGAAGCCGGTGCGCCGGCGGTCGGCCGTCCGCACCACGCCGGCGTCCGGGATCTCGCGGCCGACGAGGACGCGGGCGAGCGTCGTCTTGCCGGCGCCGTCGCCCCCGACCACAGCGGTGACCTCGCCCGCGGGGACGGGCAGGGTCAGGTCGTCCAGCACCGCGTGGCCACCGCGCCGGACGGTCACACCCTCCACGCCCCAGCCGGTCGTGGTGGCGGCGGCGGTCATCGCGCCGCTCCGGACGCCTCGGCGGGTACGGCCGGGCCGGCGACCTCGGCACGGCTGCCACGCGGTCGGCGCGGGGTGATCGCCGCCCGGAACCGCCACACCGCCGCGCCGAACACGAGGACGGCCATCCCGGTCAGCACGACCACGGGCAGCCAGAGCGAGTCGAGCCCAGCGCCGCGGAGCATCACACCCTGCGACACCTGCGTGAAGTAGGTCAGCGGGAGGCAGTACCCGATCCAGCGCACGCCCGGCGCCATCGCGTCGAGCGGGAAGATGATCCCGGACAGCAGGATCTGCGGCAGCAGCACGAGGATCGCCGCCTGGATGGCCTGCCCGGCGTTCTGCGACACGGTCGAGATGAACACCCCGATGCCGAGCACGACGAACAGGAAGATCCCCGCGGCCAGCACGAACAGCGCGTGGTTGCCGGTGAAGGGCACCCCGAAGATCACCCTGCCCAGGACCGTCACCACGGCCATGTCGAGCGCGGCGAGCAGGAAGTACGGGGCGATCTTGCCGACGATGACGTCGACGGGCCGCAGCGGCATGACGGCGAGCTGCTCGAGCGTGCCGGCGGCCCGCTCCTTCACCAGGCCGCTGCTCGTGATGACCGTGCCGATGAAGGTGAGGATCAGGCCGATGAGCGCCGGCACCATGACCCAGGACGTCTCGAGGTCCGGGTTGAACAGGATCTCGTGGTCCACGGCGTCGCCCAGCCGGGCGACGACCACGTTCGCGGCCTGGGCGGCGAACAGGTGGGTGCCGTCGATCAGCACCTCCGGTGTGGCGTCGGCGGCCACGATCGCGACGTCGTAGCGGTTCGCGGCGAGCGCGTCGACGGCGTCGGCCCGGTCCTCGGCGGCACGGACGTCCCGGACGTCGAGCACGTCCGCCGCCGGGGATCCCGCGATCTGGGTGGCCGCGGCCTCGGCACCCGGTCCGACCACCAGCGTGGTCAGGTGGTCGACGGTGAAGTTGGCCGCGAAGCCGAAGATCGTCAGCAGCAGCAGCGGCAGCGCGACCAGCATCGCGACCGTCCGCCGGTCGCGGCGCAGCTCGCGGAACTCCTTGAGGATCATCGCGCGCACGGTGTACCGCCTCTCGCCGTCCGGGACGCCGTCCGCGGCGCCCGTCTCCCCCACCGTACATCCGAACCGGAACCTCCGATTCCGGTTAGATCGTCCTATCCTGTGCCGGTGAGGGCAGACGCGGTCCGCAACCGGCAGAGGATCCTCGACGCGGCGCGCACCGTGTACGTCACCCGGGGGTTCGACGAGCCCATGGAGTCCGTCGCGCGTGCGGCCGGCGTCGGGGTCGGCACGCTGTACCGGCACTTCCCCGACCGGGCGGCGCTGGTCCGCGCCGTCGTGGCCGACCGGCTCGCGCACGTCGGGCGGCTGGTCGCCGACGGCCGCGCGGGCCTCGCCGGGCCCGACCCGCGCGGCGCCTGGGAGCACTTCCTCGACGGGTTCCTCGACTCCGGGCTGCCGGTGCTGGTCCCGCTGTTCGCCCAGCGGGCCCGGGACGCCGAGGTGTTCACGCCCGAGATCGTCGAGGAGCGCGCCCGGACCGCCGGGAGCGCCGGCGAGCTGGTCCGCGCCGCGCAGGCGCTCGGGCTCGTCCGCGAGGACGTCGGGGTGCCGGAGATCCTGTTCATGTTCGCGTCCGCCCTGCGCCCCCTGCCCGGGCTGCCGGACGAGGTCAACGCCGCCCTGC
>DAMBCY010000414.1:0-3743 GCA_032056255.1 Cellulomonas sp.
CGCACGGGGGTGCCGGTGTTCACCTTCGCGCACGCGGGTGACGGCAACCTGCACCCGATCGTGCTGACCGACGACGGCGCGATCACCCCGCGGGTCCGGGCGACGGTGGACGCGGTCGTCGCCCTCGCCCTCGAGCTCGGCGGCACCCTGACCGGCGAGCACGGCGTCGGGGTCCTCAAGCGCCCCTGGCTGGACGCCGAGCTCGGCTCCGCACGCCGGGTGCACCGGCGTCTCAAGGAGGCCCTCGACCCCCGGGGGCTGCTGAACCCCGGCAAGGCGGTCTGAACCGCCCCCTCCCCCGTCCGCCCTCTCCCGATCGAGGTCATCCGCATGCCTGCACCCACCGTCGTCGCCCTGTCCGGCAACCCCCGGCCCGGCTCCCGCACCCTCGGCGTCGCCCACGCGCTCGCCCGCCGCATCGCCCGCGAGCTCGGCTCGCCGACCGTCCCCGACGCCGTGGACCTCTCCTCGTTCGCGGTCGAGCTCCTCGCCCCGGAGCACCCCACCGCCGACGCGGCGCTGGACCGGGTGGCGGCCGCCGACGTCGTCGTGGTCGCCTCCCCGGTCCACAAGGCCGCGTACACCGGCCTGCTCAAGGCGTTCCTCGACCTGTACGGACCGGAGGGCCTGGCCGGGGTCGTGGCCGTGCCGCTCGTCGTCGCCGCCTCCGCCGCGCACACGCTGGCCGCCGAGGTGCACCTGCGGCCGGTGCTGGTCGAGCTGGGCGCCGTCGTGCCCACGCGCGCGGTCGCGGTGGTCGAGGCCGAGCTCGGCGACCTCGACCGGGTGCTCGACCGCTGGTGGGCGGGGGGCGGCCCGGCGTTGCGGCGTGCCGTCCCGGCGGGGGCCGCCGCACCGGTGGCGGCCGCCGCACCTCGCGTCACCGCGGTCGAGGCGGTGGCGCGATGACCGTCCGCGCCGACCTGCGCGCCCTCGAGGCCGACCTGGCGGAGCAGGACGGTCCTCGGCTGAGCGCCGACGCCTACAAGTCGGTCTTCCGCCGGCACGCGGCCGGTGTCGCCGTCGTCACGCTGCGGCACCACGGGCAGCCCGTGGGCTTCACGGCGACCTCGGTGATCTCCGTCTCCGCCGAGCCGCCGCTGCTCGCCTTCTCGATCGACTCCCGGTCCTCGTCGTGGCCCGCCCTGCGCGAGACCCGCACCCTCGTGGTCAACTTCCTCGCCGAGGACCAGGCCGACGTCTCGACCCGGTTCGCCCGCAGCGGAGCGGATCGGTTCGCCGCCGGCGGCTGGCGGCTCCTACCGGGCGGCGAGCCCGTGCTGGACGGCGTGCTGGCCTGGGTGCGCGGGCGGGTGGTCCAGCGCACCCCGGTCGGCACCAGCTACCTCGTCTCGCTGTGCGCGGTGGAGCACGGGACCCGGGACGAGGCGCTCCCGCTGGTGTACCGGGACCGGAGCTACCACCGGCTGTCCCCCGTCGTGCCCTGACCCGCCGGACGGTCCCCGCGCAGCCGGCGGGAACCCGGCGCGGCTCCCGGTCGTCTACTCTCTGACGACCCCGCGACCCACCGGAGCACGCATGCCCGACGAAGGCCTCGCCGCCGAGATCGCGGCGGGCGAGCGCACGGACACCGCGTTCCACCGCGGGCTGGCGCGGCTGCGCGCCCGGCTGGACCGCACGCCGTGGCTGCGCCTCACCTACAAGATCGTGGTGACGGCGGTCGGGGTGACCGTGGTCGCGATCGGGATCGCCCTGCTGGTCCTGCCCGGCCCGGGCTGGCTGGTGATCTTCCTCGGGCTCGGCATCCTCGGCACGGAGTTCCCCGCGGTACGACGGCTGACCGACCGGCTGAAGGCCCTGGTCATGCGGCTGTGGCACCGGTGGCGCGAGTGGCGCGCCCGGCGTCGCGCGACGCCCGCCGCCTGACCCCGCACCGCAGGCGGCTCAGGCCCCGACGGCCTCGTTCCCGCACGCGTCCGTGGCGGCGACGACCGGGTTCTGCGCCTCGAGGCGGTTGTCGGGGTCGAGCGCACCGAGCAGCGCCAGCGCGATGGCGTCCAGCTGGTCGACCTGCGCGGGCGTGAGGCGGTCGACGACGAGCCGCCGGACCTCCCCGACGTGCGCGGGGGCGGTCGCGACGACCTTCCGCCAGCCGTCCTCGGTGAGGGCGGCGTCGGTGGCGCGCCGGTCGTCGGCGCTGCGGGTGCGCGTGAGGTAGCCGCGCGCCTCCAGCCGCGACGCGACGTGCGAGAGCCGCGGCAGCGTGGCGTTGGTGCCGGCCGCGAGCGCGCTCATCCGCAGCGTCCGGCCCGGCGCCTCGGAGAGCTTCGCGAGCACCAGGTAGTCGTAGTGCGACAGGTCGGCGTCACGCAGCAGCTGGTGGTCGAGGGCCGCGGGCAGCAGCTCGGCCACCGCCTCCAGCCGCATCCAGGCCTGGAGCTCGCGGGCGCTCAGCCAGCGGGTGTCGTCGGTCATGCGGAGCATCCTAGCCCAATGGTTGACGCTTCAACAGAAGGCACGTACGCTCGTCGTTGTAGCAACAACAACGATCCCCCGAGGGAGCACGACATGACCAGCGTCACGATCATCGGAGCGGGCAACATCGGCAGCGCCGTCGCGCGGATCGCCGTGCGGGCCGGCGCCGACGTGCAGGTGCTCGCCCGCGACGCCGCGAAGGCCGCCGCCGTCGACCCCGCCGTCACCGCGGGCACCGTCGGCGAGCCGGTCACCGGCGACGTCGTCGTCCTGGCGCTCCCCTACCCGGCGCTCGCCGAGGTCGCCGACCGGTACCCCGACGGGTTCGCGGGCAAGGTCGTCGCCGAGACCACCAACCCCGTCGACTTCAGCACCTTCGACGCGCTCGTCGTGCCCGCCGGGTCGTCCGCCACCGCCGAGCTCGCCGCCCGGCTGCCGCAGGCCCGCGTGCTCAAGGCCTTCAACACGACGTTCGCCGCGACGCTCGCCACCGGCACGGTCGGCGCCGTGCCGACCACCGTGCTCGTCGCGGGGGACGACGCCGACGCCAAGGCGGCGCTCGCCGCCGTGGTCGAGGGCGGCGGCCTGCGCGCCGTCGACGCCGGCTCGCTGCGGCGCGCGCACGAGCTCGAGGCCCTCGGCTTCCTGCAGCTCACGCTCGCCGCCGGGGAGCAGACCTCCTGGACCACCGGGTTCGCGCTGGAGCGCTGACCCCCGCGCTCGTGCCGCTGCACCGTCCGGGTCCCCGGGGCGACCCGCTCGGCCGCGCCCGGACCCCGGGCCGGGTGCGGCGGCAGGTGGTGCGGTCCGAAAATCGCGTGACCCCCGCGGTGCGCGGTGGAACCGTGGGAAGTACCGCGCGGTGAGTCCCGGGGCCCGGCCAGGCCCTCCCAGCAGCACGACGGGAACCACCACCATGTACCGCTTCACGACCTTCGACCAGATCCGGGCCGACCACCGCGACCGCCTCGAGACCGCCCGCCTGCAGTCCCGGCACGCGGCGCGCGCCACCCGGGCCAGACCCTCCGGCGAGCGCCGCGGTCGCCCCCCGGAACCTCCCGCGCAGCCCCGGCCGCGCGACCTCCGGGGCTCCGGCACCGCCCGCTGACCCGCGCCACGCGGCCGACCCCCCGACGACCCTGCCGCCGTCGGGGGGTTCGTCGCGCCGGAACGCCCCGTCCGCCGCGGGCCCGTGGCACCGTTCCCCCGCGCCCACCCGTACCCTGGGCCGGTGAGCACTGTGAACAACGGCAACGGCAGCGCCGACCGCATCGTGTGGATCGACTGCGAGATGACCGGGCTGGACC
>DAMBCY010000415.1:0-3734 GCA_032056255.1 Cellulomonas sp.
GGCAGCCCGATCCCGACGGCGGCGACGGGCCGTGCGGCGGGGTGCTGAAGCCGGACATCGTGTACTTCGGCGAGACGGTGCCGGTCGAGCGGGTGACCGCCGCGTACGCGCTGGTGGACGAGGCGGACGCGCTGCTGGTGGCCGGGTCGTCGCTGACGGTGCAGTCGGGGCTGCGGTTCGTGCGGCGCGCGGCGGAGGTCGGGCACCCGGTGGTGATCCTCAACCGCGGCGCGACGCGCGGGGACCCGCTGGCGACGCTGACCCTGGACGCGGGGGCGTCGGAGACGCTGACGGAGCTCGCGACGCGCCTCTGACGGCGCGGCGCCGGAGTCACCCGTCCCGGTGCCCCGCGAAGAACTCCCGGAGCACGGTCGCGCACTCCTCCTCGCGCACCCCGCCGACCACCTCGACCCGGTGGTTCGTCCGCGAGTCCCGCACGACGTCCCACTGCGACCCGCACGCGCCGGCCTTGGGGTCCCACGCGCCGAGCACCAGCCGCGGCACCCGCGCCAGGACGGCCGCGCCCGCGCACATCAGGCACGGCTCCAGGGTGACGACCAGCGTGCAGTCGTCGAGGCGCCACCGCCCCAGCACCTCGGAGGCGGCCCGCAGCGCGAGCACCTCGGCGTGCGCGGTGGGGTCCGCGTCGGCCTCGCGGCGGTTGCGGCCCGCGCCGACCACCGCGCCGTCGGGCCCGAGCACGACCGCACCGACGGGGACGTCCCCGGTGGCGGCGCAGCCGGCGGCCTCGGTGAGGGCGAGGCCCATCGCGGTCAGGTCGTCGGGGCGCGCGAACACGGGACCATCCTCGCGCACGTGGGCGGGCGCCTGCGGGACGGTGCGCGCGGGCCCGGGGCCGAGGAGCTCCACCACGGCGGGGACGACGGTGTCCGGCGACCGGGTGGGACATGGGTGCGCAGCGGCGTCGACACAGGCAGGGGGTCCTCCGGCGGCGCCGCGCGCTCCGACAAGACTGGCGTCGCCCGGGACCGTCCGCCCGGGACGTAGGACCCACGCCGGATCCGGGCGCGCACGGGCCGCCGGCCGCGTCGGCGCCGGCACCCCGCGACCGGCGGGGACGACGTCCGGCCGGTCCCGGCGCGCACCCCCGGCACGGTAGGTTGGGCCCATGCGCCTGCACGTCGCCGACCACCCGCTCGTCGCCCACAAGCTGTCGGTGCTCCGGAACAAGGACACGTCGTCCCCCACGTTCCGCAAGCTCGTCGACGAGCTCGTGACGCTGCTGGCCTACGAGGCCACCCGCGAGGTCCGTACCGAGCCGATCGAGGTCGTGACGCCGGTCGCCACCACCACCGGCGTGAAGATCGCCGAGCCGCTGCCCCTCGTGGTCCCGATCCTGCGCGCCGGTCTCGGCATGCTCGACGGCATGACCCGGCTGATGCCGACCGCCGAGGTCGGGTTCCTGGGCATGCAGCGCGACGAGGAGACCCTCGAGGCGATCACCTACGCGAACCGCCTGCCCGACGACCTCACCGGCCGGCAGTGCTTCCTGGTCGACCCGATGCTCGCCACCGGCGGCACGCTCGTCGCGGCGATCGACTACCTGTTCGCCCGCGGCGCCCGCGACGTCACGGCCGTGTGCCTGCTCGCCGCGCCGGAGGGGCTCGAGGTCGTCGAGGAGGCCGTCGGCGACCGCGGGGACGTCACCGTGGTGGTGGCCGCCGTCGACGACCACCTCAACGAGAAGGCGTACATCATCCCGGGCCTCGGCGACGCGGGCGACCGCCTCTACGGCGTCGTCTGACCCCTCCGGCCCGCTCGGCCCGCGCCGCTCCGGCACGCCGCGCGGTCGCAGCCGCCGACCCGTCATCCGGTCTCGGCTCCTGAGACCGGGCCGCAAAGCCCTTGGGTACCGCGACCTCGCCTGCGACGATCGACCCGTGATGCCCCGCCGATATCCGACGCACGCCGCCACGGCGTCCGTCGGTGTCCCCGGGCACCGCACGCGCTGTCGGCACTGACGCCCCGCGTCCACCGACCACCGCCCGACCGCCCTCGTCGCGGTCCCCCACGCACCGGAGCCTCTCGTGGCACGCCCCCGCACCTCCGCACCCACCCGCAGCCCCGCGCCACCGCGGCGGCTCCCCGCCGCTCGCGAGCCGGCCGGCACCGGGCCCCAGCCCGCGCGCGCCGGCTTCGTCCTGTACGTGGGGCTGCAGGGGGACTCCCCCGAGCTCGACCCCCGGCACGCCGCCGACCTCGCCGAGGTCGCGGAGGCGCTGCGCGACCTGGCCCGGGACCTGCTGCCCGCCGCCGAGACCTACACCGCCCTGTCCCTCGTCCCCGGGACGGGACCGGACGACGTGCGGGACCTGCGCGCCCGCCTGGCGTCGCTCCAGCCGCTGGAGGGCGGCGGGGCGGATGCCGACGGCGGCGCTCGCTCCGCCGGAGGCGGCGGCGCGCTCGACGCCCCCGTGCGCGCCGCCGAGATCGCCTGAGCACTCCCCCCTCCACCACCTAGCGGCCCGCACAACCGGCCCCGACGACCCCTCAATCCGCGCCGGCACCCCTCAACTCGGCGGCGCTGCGCTACTTATCGGTCTCCCACGGGGGAGTAGCGCCGTACTCTGGTGGAACACGTGGACCTCGGGTGCGGGCCTCCCCCTGATCGTTCCCGCGGATCACGTGCCAGACCGCCCGCCGTCGTGACCCCCCTCGGCGGCGGGCGGTCGCCCCCGCTGCGGCTGCGGGACCTGCCGCGGACTCCTACGGTGGGCAGATGCGCATCGCCATCGCCGGGGGCCACGGACAGATCGCCCGACGCCTGAGCCGGCTGCTCGCGGAGCGCGGCGACACCCCGGTCGCGATCGTGCGGAACCCCGCGCACGTCGCCGACGTCGAGTCCGACGGCGCCGCCGCCGTCGTGCTGGACCTCGAGGCCACCGACGCCGCCGCGCTCGCCGACCACCTCACCGGGACGCACGCGGTCGTGTTCGCCGCCGGCGCCGGGCCCGGCAGCGGGTCCGCCCGGAAGGACAGCGTGGACCGGGGCGCCGCCGCCCTCCTCGCCGAGGCGGCCGGGCTCGCCGGGGTCCGGCGCTACGTGCTCGTCTCCTCCGTCGGGGCGGGGGCCGAGCCACCGCCCGGCACCGACGAGGTCTTCGCCGCCTACCTCCGCGCGAAGACCGCCGCCGAGGAGGACCTCCGGGCGCGCGACCTGGACTGGACGATCCTGCGCCCCGGGGCGCTCACCGACGACCCCGGCACCGGGCGCGTCCGCCTCGGCGTCGAGGTGCCGCGCGGCTCGGTGCCGCGGGACGACGTGGCCGCCGTGCTGCTCGCGCTGCTCGACCGGCCGCGTACCGCCGGGCTGACGCTCGAGCTGTCCGAGGGCGCGGTCCCCGTCACCGCCGCGGTCGTCGCCGCCACCGAGCGCGAGGACTGAGGCCCGGTCCGGGCACGACACGGCCCCCGCGTCCGGGCGAGGGACACGGGGGCCGGGAGAGCCGTGCGGCGCGGCGGGTGCTGGGGGGCTCCCCGCGCCGCGGGCCGGTCAGGCCGGGACGGGCTCGTACGTCAGGCAGTCGGCCAGGTCGTGACCCGCACCGATGCGGACCGAGTCGGCGCCGCAGGTGAGGTGCTCGTTGTGCGTGCAGTCGCCGCGCTGGCAGGCGCCCACGTGCGAGACGACGCGGTCCAGGCCGCCCTTCACGCTGAGCGGGATGAAGGTGAAGCACTGCGCGTCACCGGTGCCGCCGACCGTGATGGCCGCC
>DAMBCY010000416.1:0-3721 GCA_032056255.1 Cellulomonas sp.
GCCACTGCTGGACGCCCCAGATCCCGCCGACACCCACGACGCCGACGGCGAGCAGGAGGCAGAGGCTGATGATCAGGGCCCGACGGCTCCGGTGGGGCTTCCGGCGCGCGCGGGCGCGGCGAGGAGGTTCCGTGGGCACGTCCCTCATCCTAGGCGGTGCTCCCGGCCGGGTCCCGGGGAGGCTCCCCGGGACCGGGACGGGCGGTCCGGGCACCCGGACGGGCGTGGCACGGCGGTCCGGGCACTCCCCCCGACGAAGGTCCCAGACGGTCAGATGACCAGCAGCGACGCGACCCCCGACCCGTACCCGGCGACGGTCACCTCGAGGTCGAGCCGCCGCACGTAGGCCAGGACCCACTGCGCGACGTCCGCCGGCAGGGGCTGGCGCGGGGCGTACCACTGGTCGAGCTTGAGGTGCGGCGCGTCGCCGACGTTGAACAGCGCGGCGGTGACGTTGAGGATCTCCCCCGCGTTCTCCGCCAGCGCGGGCGGCAGCTGCTCCTCGGCCGCGGCGGTCTGCGCGGTCGCGGCCGGGACGAGCGCGATGGACGCGCCGAGGTGCGCGGCCAGCGGCAGGTCGAACAGCACCAGCGCGGACAGCGCGGTCAGCCGGTCCACGTAGACCCCCACCAGGGCGCCGCCGCCCAGGACCGGGTCGACCATCGGACCGCCCGTCGTGACCTGGACGTCCCGGCCGATCAGCCCCTCCCAGAGCTCGCGGACGTCGAGGGCGGCGGGCAGCGGCGTCTGCGCGCTCATGCCAGCACCGGGTCGATCGCGTCGCGGAACGTGTCCGCCGTGAACGGCTTCGCGATGAGGAACAGGGCGCCCGCCTCCTCGGCGGTGCTGCGCATCTCGTCGGAGCCCTCCGAGGTCACGAAGCCGAACGGCGTCGAGAACCCCTCGGCGCGCAGCCGGCGCAGCAGGTCGATGCCGGTGAGGTTCGGCATGTTCCAGTCGGACAGGACGACGTCCGGCTCGTCGGCGCGCACGGCCTCGAGGGCCTCCTGGCCGTCGGCCGCCTCGCGGACGTCCCAGTCGTAGCCGGCCTGGCGGAGCGTGCGGATCACGATCTGCCGCATCACCCGGCTGTCGTCGGCGATGAGCACGCGGATCATGCTCGTCACTTCCCTTCGGTGGGGGTGGGGGTACGGGTCGCGGCGGTGGCCGCGCGTGCGGTGCGGCCGGTCACGGGAACAGCCACACCACGAGGACGATGGCCCGGCCGTGCCAGTCGAGGCGCAGCTCGTGGGCGAGGGCCGCGGGGGGCGGCTCGGGCAGCGCGGACGCGACCTGCGGCAGCGTCAGGGTCCCCTGCGACGGCAGCAGCGACTTGACGTTGCCGCCGACGACGTTGGCGACCTCGCCGAACGCGTCGACCAGGTCCTCGGGGCCGACGTGCTCGTCCGGGCCCATGCCGAGCAGGGCGCGCGTGAGGTCGTGGGCGGTCGGGACGTCGGTGCTGACGGCGGCGCGGCCGGCGAGCTCGCCGTGCACGTCCACCCAGGCGACCAGGGGCTCGACCGGGGCCGGGACCTCGCCGTCCCAGGGCAGGAGGTGCCCGGGCTCGCCGTCGATCATGGCGGCGAACACCTCCTCGGCGATCGCGTACACCTGGTCGTGCTCGACGGTGGCGGTCATACGGGCTCCTCGGCAGGGACGAGCCCGAGCAGGTCGAGCTTGTCGCGGATGGCGTCGGTGGTGAACGGCTTGATCAGGTACTCGTGGGCGCCGGCCGCGAGCGCACGCACGATCTGGCCGTGCTCGCTCTCCGTGGTGACCATCATCAGCGTGATGTTCCGCCACTCGTGGACCGAACGGACCCGGGTGACGAACGTGAGGCCGTCCATCACGGGCATGTTCCAGTCGATGCACGCGAGGTCGACCTCCTCGCCCGCCTCGAGCAGGTCGAGCGCCTGCCGGCCGTCGCCGGCCTGCAGGGTGGAGAACCCCAGGGCCTCCAGGGCGCCCGCGACGATGCGTCGCATCGTCCGGGAGTCGTCGATGACCAGGGCTCTCATCGGGTCACTCCTCTGTCGAAGGTGGAGCCGGACGGACCGGCGGGTCGCGCAGGGGGGAACAACGGGGTCCGCGTCGCGGGCCGGACGGTCGGCGGCGTGGCGGGAGGCGCGGCCGCGGGGACGGCGCGCACGGTCGCCGGGGCGAACGCGGCCTGCGCCGGGGCGGGCCGGGGGCTGGGCACCAGGCCGGCGTGCACCGGCCGGTAGACGGACCCGCGCTCGACGGGCACCCGCTCCCAGTCGCCGTCGACGCCGATGGTGGTCTCCGCGGCACCGAGCACCAGGAACCCGCCCGGCTTCAGCACGCGGTGCACCCGGGACAGGATCGACCGCTTCGTCGCGAGGTCGAAGTAGATGAGCACGTTGCGCAGGAACACGATGTCGAACGGGCCGGCGGGCGGCAGGTCGAGCAGGTTGTGCTTCTGGAACGTGACCGAGCGCCGCAGCTGCTCGGCGATCTGCCACTCGACGCCGCTGCGCTGGAAGTAGCGGACCAGCATCGGCGCGGGCAGCCCGCGGTTGACCTCGAGCTGCGAGTACCGCCCCGAGCGGGCCTGGGCGAGCACCTGGTCGGACAGGTCGGTGGCGGTGATGTCGACGCGGACACCGGGGCCGAGCACGTCGGCGAGCGTCATCGCGATGGAGTACGGCTCCTGCCCGGTGGAGCAGGCGGCGGACCAGACGCGCACGGAGTCCAGCACGGGCCGGTCGGCGCGCAGCGCGGGCACCACGTGGGTGCGCAGCGCGGAGAACGGGGTCGCGTCCCGGAACCAGGACGTCTCGTTGGTGGTGAGCGCCTCGACGATGTCCGCGAGGTCGGACTCGCGCCGGCCGGCGCGGACGTCGCGGACGTAGGCGTCGACACCGGCGTGGCCGGCGTCGCGGGCGAGCGGCAGCAGCCGGCTCTCGACGAGGTACTCCTTGCCGGCCTCCAGCTGGATGGCGCTGCGCCGGCGGACGACGTCGGCGACGAAGGTGAAGGTGTCCTGGGTCAGGCTCACGGCCGGCCTCCGATCGGTGCGGCAGGGCTGCGCCCTGCCCGGGCGAGGACGGACTCGACGGCGGGGGCGACCTCGCCGAGCGGGAGGACGCGGTGCGCCAGACCGGCGGTGGCGACCGCGCCCGGCATCCCCCAGACCACGCTGGTGGGCTCGTCCTGGACGAGCACGGTGCCGCCGGCGGCCACGACGTCCTCGCAGCCGGTGCGCCCGTCGGCGCCCATGCCCGTGAGCACCACGGCGAGCAGCTGCCCGCCGAGCTCGCGGACGGCGGACCGGAACAGCACGTCCACGGACGGCCGGCAGAAGTTCACCGGCGGCCCGTCGGTGAGCGCTGTCCGCAGCACGCCGGCGCACCGGCTGAGCTCCAGGTGGTGGTCGCCGGCGGCGATGTAGATCGTGCCGGGGCGCAGCAGGTCGCCGTCGGACGCCTCCACGACGGTCGCGGGACCGAGCCGGTCCAGCCGCGCGGCGAGCTGCCGGGTGAACACCGGCGGCATGTGCTGCACGACGAGCACCGGCACGGACGGCGGGGCCGACAGGGAGCCGATCACCCGGGACAGCGCCTCGGGGCCACCGGTCGACGAGCCGAGGACGACGGCGCTCACCGGGTGCGGTGCGGGCGCCGGCCGGGTGACGACGGGGCGGCGTGCGGCGGCCGCGACGCCGGCGTGCGGGCCGGCGGGGGCCGCGGTCGCGCGG
>DAMBCY010000417.1:0-1317 GCA_032056255.1 Cellulomonas sp.
GGCGAGGATGCCGTCGAACCCGGTGACCCGGACGCGTCCGGGGACGTCGACCCCGTGCGCCGCGAGCACCTCGAGCACGACCAGCGCCGTCTGGTCGCTCTGGCACACGAGCGCGTCGGGCAGGCGGTCGGCGGCGACGAGCTCCGCCAGCGCGGCGATCCAGCCCACGCTCACCAGCCCCTCGCGCTCCGGCGGGGTCGCGGGGCGGTCCGGGAGGCGCGTCGCGACGGCGTGCCGGAAGCCCGCGAGCCGCTCCGCGAAGTCGTACATGGATCCTTCGCCGACGAAGGCCGGGTCGCGGACCCCGTGCACGTCCACGAGGTGCTCGACGATCTGCGTCATGCCCGCGTGGTTGTCGACGGACACGTGGCTGATGGACGCGTCGGCCGCCGGCGTGCTGAACGCGACGAGCGGGATGGACTGGGCGATGCCGCGCACCGCGTCGAGGCTGTGCGTGCCGGGGAAGATCGCCAGCCCGTCGACCCGTCCGGCGATGTCGGAGACCGCGGAGCCGCTGGGCGCGCCGGAGGCCAGCAGGAGCGCCCGGCCGCGCTCCCGGCACCCGAGGGCGAAGCCGCGCTCCACCTCGTCGACGTAGAGCGGGAAGACGCGCGGGTCGGTCTCGGTGACCTCCGCCTCGTCGAGGTCGTGGTGCCCGTCCGGCGCGTCGTCGGTCGTGGCCGGCGCCGGGCCCCCGGCCGGGTCGGCCAGCATGAGGTCGAAGGAGTACAGCCCGAACGCGCCGGTGGAGCCGTTCGCCAGGCCGCGGGCGGCCCCGGAGGGCACGTAGCCGAGCTCGCGCGCCGCCTCGAGCACCGCGTGCCGGGTGGCGGCCCGCACCCGTCCGGGCTGCCGGAACGCGAACGAGACGGTCGTGATCGACACCCCGGCGCGTTCGGCGACGTCGTAGACGGTGGGGCGGCGTGCCACGCGGATCTCCTCGAAGCGGGACGGGCGCCGCGTGCAGGACACGTCCACGACCGGGTTGACAGCGGCAGTCTACACGCTTAGATTCCGGGTGTTGTAAAGCGCATTACATGCGTGGTGCCCCTCGACGTCCCTGCTCAGGGCCGGTGTGCGCTGGGGCGGGGGAAACATCGTTCAAGGAGGAACACATGTCTCGTCGTCCATTCCGGCGCGCCCTTGCCGCCGCCACCGTCTCCACGCTGGCCCTCGTGCCGCTGACCGCCTGCGGGCGCTCGGACGACGCGGGCGGTCGCGGCACGGCCGAGGCCGGCTCCGTCGCCGACGTCGCCACCGGCGAGATCGAGATCTGGGCCGCCGCCGGCAACGGCGAGGTGCTCACCACGCTCGGCG
>DAMBCY010000417.1:1327-3711 GCA_032056255.1 Cellulomonas sp.
CGCTCGGCGAGCAGTTCGCGCAGGACAACCCGGACGTCACCATCACGGTCACGGAGATCCCGTGGGGCGAGATCATCACGATGAACCAGACGGCCGTGGCGTCGGGCACCGGTCCGGACGTCGTCATGACGGGCGCGGACCAGACGGCGTCGGTCATCGCGATGGGCGGCCTCGCGCCGGTACCCGACGGCGTGCTCGACACCGAGGACTTCTACCCGGCCGCCGTCGCCTCGGTGACCGGCGAGGACGGGCTGTACGCGGTGCCGTGGTACGTCGAGACCCGGTTCCTGTTCTACCGCGCCGACATCGCGGCCGAGCTCGGCCTCGACGCCCCGACGACGTGGGACGAGCTCGAGGAGCTCAGCGCCGCGATGGCCGCGCGCGAGGGCGGCGAGTTCGGCCTCGGTCTCCCCCGCCCGATCGAGAACCCGGCGCAGGTCATCGTGCCGTTCATGTCGCAGGCCGGCGGCTCGGTGACCGACGGCGGGTCCTGGACGTTCGACACCCCGGAGTTCGTCGAGGCGCTCGACTTCTACCAGGGCTTCTTCGAGCGCGGCGAGGCACCGCTGTCCGAGACCGAGGCCACGTTCGAGAACGGCGGCGCCCCGCTGCTGATCTCGGGCCCGTGGATGGTCGACGTCTACGCCGACCTCATCGAGACCGGCGCCGCCCCGGAGGGCTTCACCGAGGACTCGGTCGGCTACGTGCCGCTGCCGTCCGGCTCGGCCAACAACAACTCCTACATCGGCGGCGGCAACCTCGGCGTCTTCGCGTCCTCGGACAACCAGGAGTCCTCGTGGCTCTTCCTGCAGTGGCTGCTCGAGGACGCCCAGCAGAAGGCGCTGTTCGACGAGGCCGGCTCGTTCCCGTCCCGCGTCGCGTCCGCCGACTACCAGCCGATCCTGGACAGCCCCGTGATGTCCGTGCTCAAGGAGCAGATGCCCGACACGGTCGAGACCCCGAGCTACCCGTCGTGGTCGCAGATCGCGGAGCAGATCGGCATCTACGCCGAGCGGGTCGCGCACGGCGAGCTCACGTCCGAGGACGCGGCGAAGGCCATCCAGGGCGAGGCCGACCAGATCGGCTTCGGCTGGTGACCACCACCACCCCGCGGGTCGGTCCCGCGACGCCGCGGCGGTCGGGGAAGCAGGTCTCCCTGACCGCCCGGCGGCGCCGGACCGCCGTCGTGGCCTGGCTGTTCGCCGCCCCGTTCGTCCTCTCGTTCGGGGTCTTCGGGGTCGTCCCGCTGCTCAGCTCGTTCGGGATGGCCTTCACCGACCTGCGCGTCACCGACATCCGCACCCCGTTCGCGGTCGACGTCGTCGGGCTCGGCAACTTCGTGACGGTGCTCACCGACTCGACGTTCCTGCGCGCGCTGCGCAACACCCTGGGATTCGTGGTCATCGGCGTCCCGCTGTCGCTGTTCTCGGCCCTGGTGCTCGCGGTCATGCTCAACGCGCTGGGCCGCCGGCTCGCGACCGTGTTCCGCGTCGGCTACTACACGCCCGTCGTCACCACGATCGTGGCCGTCGCCGTGGTGTGGCGGATCATGTACCAGCCCAACGGCCTCATCAACTCGCTGCTCGCGCAGGTGGGGATCGAGGGGCCGAACTGGCTCGGGAACCCCGCCACGGCGCTGCCCGCCCTGACGCTGATGGCCGTCTGGCGCAGCATCGGCGGCAGTATGGTGATCTTCCTCGCGGGCCTGCAGGCCATCCCGTCCGAGGTCAAGGAGGCGGCCGCCGTCGACGGCGCGTCGACGGTGCAGCGGTTCTTCCGGATCACGATCCCGATGATGATGCCGACCATCCTGCTGAACGCGATCCTCACCACGACCGGCTTCATGCAGTTCTTCGACGAGCCGTTCGTCATGACCGGCGGCGGTCCGCTGCAGTCCACCACGTCGATCGCGCTGTACGTCTTCAACCAGTTCCAGTGGGGGAACTACTCCGTCGGCGCCGCGGGTGCGTACGTGCTGTTCGTCATCATCAGCGTCTTCGCCGTCATCCAGTTCCGCTTCCTCCGGCAGAGGACTTGACCATGACCACGCTCACGCAGACGGCGACCGTGCTCGCCGAACCCCCGACCGCTCCCGCCCGCCGGCGTCGGCGCCGCATCGGCCCGGGCCGCATCGCGCTCGTCGCCGTCCTCACGGCCGGCCTCGCGGGCACGCTGCTGCCGTTCGCCTGGATGCTCCTCGGGGCGTTCAAGACCAACGCCGAGATCATGCGCCGCCCCATCACCTGGTGGCCGCAGGCGCCGACGCTGGACAACTTCCGGGCCTGGTTCTTCGAGTTCGACATGACCCGGTACTTCCTGAACTCGGTGTTCCTCGCGGTCGTGTCCGTCGCCACGACCCTGCTGTTCTGCTCGATGGTCGGCTG
>DAMBCY010000418.1:0-3703 GCA_032056255.1 Cellulomonas sp.
GGGCGGGAAGCAGCGACTGTCGCCGTGGCCGTGGGAACGCCACGAGTGCTCGCAGGGCTGTCCGCTGTGTCGGCTGGGTCACCGATGCGGCCGAGGACGAGGTCGGCGAGGTGGAGGGCGGCTCCCATCTCGGCGTGCGCGGCGAGCGGGTCCTCAGCGAGCACGTCGAGGAGGTCCGCGACGACCATCGCGGCGGTCGGGTCCCACGTCGCGATGTGCGCGCGGTCGCCCGCGACGAGCGACTCGCCGACGAGGTAGCCGCCGTAGCCCCCCGTCGCCTCCCATCCGCCGCCCGGCGCGCGCCCGGCGGGCATGACGTCGGAGACCAGAGCGGCGTAGCGGTTGCCGTCGACCGACGAGTCCCGCCACGGGCCGGGAGTCGCCAGGGCAGCGACCTCACGGATGCGCACGGCGGCGGCGTGCAGCCGCTCCGCGGGGGTCACGCCGCACCGCCGGCGGGCTGCGCGACCTCGGGCCACTCGACGTCGTCCGCGGGCTTCGGCTGCTCCTGCTGCTGCGCGAGCCGGATCTCCAGGGACTCGATGATGAACGCGGCGTCGGCCTTCGACAGGTCCTTGCGGGATGCGACCTCGCGGTTGAGCGCCCGGGACATGCCCGCGCGCTGCCGGTCCTCGTCGTCGGCCATGCCCAGGTCCCGGAAGAGCGCGTGGATCTTGCGGTTCTGCGCCGCGGTCACGGACTCGACGTCGACGGTCTCCGCGTCCTGCACGTCCTCGGCCGGGGCGGGCGGGGCTGCGGCGGTGTCGACCGCAGCGGATGCCTGCTCGATGACCGGGTGCTCACCGTCGTCCGCCGGCGCCGCGTCGATCGCGTCCTCGCGCAGGTCGGTCCGGACCTTCTCGTCCCAGTCGAGCGCCCGGGCGAGCTCCGGGGACTTCGGCAGCAGCTTCACGAGCTGACGGACCGCGGTCTTGCGCTCCATCCAGTGCATCGGGTCCTGGATGCCGCCGTTCGGGCCCTCCTTCTTCCGCAGGGCCCGCACGTCCTCGGGGGACAGGACGACGAACGCGGATGCGCCCGAGACGAGCTTGGCGACGGCGTAGTAGGCGATGACCTCGCCGCGGTCACCCATCGCGGGCTTGTGCCGCAGGAACGGGTCGAGCCCGTACGCGTAGTCGAACTCGTCGGCCTCGTAGACGGCCTGGGCGTCGAGGTGCTTCGCGAGCGGGTGCTGCCAGAAGAGCTTCGCGTAGCCCTGGTACCCGACGATGAACTGGCACTCGCGGCCGTACGGCACGAGGTAGGCCTCGCCTGACGCGCCCGGCTCCAGCCCGAGCTGCGCCGCGGTGAGGAGGGCGCCCATGAACGAGTCGGGGCTGCAGTTGCCGAGCTTCGGCTCCTTGCGGAGGACGGTCAGGGCGATGCGGGCCATCCGGTCGGCGTCCATGTGCTTCGGGAGCGCACGGGCGATCTCCGGACGGAGCTGCTGGATGAGCGAGCCGATCGACGGCGGCTGCTGGTTCTGCACGGCAGCGGACTGCTGCACGCGCTCGGCGAGGGCGCGGCCCATGGTCACTTCTCCTTCGTGGTGGCGGGTCGGATGACCCGGGCCCGGTAGGCCTCGTACAGGTCGGGGCGCCCGGCCTTGAGCGCCTGCACGTCGAGGACGGGCTGGGTGGTGGTGAACTGCGCGGCCACGTCCGGGTGCGCCTCGGCGAACCGGGACGACGCGAACGTGCCGTTGGCGCGGGCCGTGAACAGCGGTCGACCGCCGACGGTGATGGCCTCGGCGTGCCCGAGGTGCTCGCGGAGCTGGGCTTCGGCGACGGCCGCGGTCAGGGCCCCGGCCTTCTCGGTGGCCTTGCCCTCGGCGCGCTGGGCGAGGAGCCGGCGGATCTCGTCGGGGTCGGCGGCCTCGACGGCGTCCAGGTCGACGGTGCGGTACCGGTCCTTCACGACGTCGAGGTCGACGGCGGCGAGGCCCGGGGCGGTGTCGGTGTCGACGTGCTCCGCCCAGAAGCGCTCGGCCGTGCGCACGAGGGCGGCGAACAGGTCAGGGTCGGCCTCGACGCGGCGGATCACGGGCTCGTCGTCGCCGAGCTGTGCGATGACCCAGGCGTGGGGGAGGGCCAGCACGCCGAGGTACCACTGGACCTGCAGCTCGGCGGCGTCGGACACCTGGTCCTCGTCCCACTCCTCGCCCATCCGCCACGAGTGGGACTTGCACTCGATCAGACCGCCGTCGGAAGTGAGGCCATCGGGGTTCGCGAACGCGAGCGGGTGCGCCAGGGACCGCCACATGCCGGTCGTCTCGACGGTGATGCCGGTCTCCCGGGTGAACCAGCGGCGCAGCTTCGTCTCGTCCTCCCGGCCGCGGAACATCGCCCACGTGTCGGGCTCCTCGGCGGCGCGGCCGGTCTTGTCGAGCCACACCTGGTAGGGCGACGACCAGCGGGACATCCCGAGCAGCCCGGCGATGTCCGACCCGCCGAACCCGGTACGCCGGGCAGCGAGCCAGTGCTCCCGGTCGACGCCATCAGGCAGGACGAGCTCGGCCGCACCCGTGGGGAACAGAACACGCTCCTCGGTCGTGGTCATGCCGGGTCTCCGAAGTAGTCGGGCTCGGGCGCCTCGTCCGAGCCGAAGGGGTCGTACGGCTCGGCGTCCCAGAGGTCGTCGGCCAGGTCGGTGAGGTCCTGCTCCTGCTGGGCCTCGATGCGCGCGAGCTCGCGCTCCTCGCGCAGGGCGAGGTGCCGGTCGAAGGTCGCGGTCACCGGCGGTTCCTCCGCTTCGTCTTGGCGCGGTACGCGGCGTGCATGGCGCTGCGGTGCGGCACCTCGGTGACGTTGGTGCGGTGTCGGCGGAGCCTGCGCGCGAGGCGGTCGAGCTCGCGCCTGCTTGCCGCGGCGGCCTGAGCCACCCGGCGCATCGCGGCGACGAACGCGCTCGTGTCGATGTGGAGCCGGACTCGGACCGTCCGGGGGCCGCCGGCGCTCACAGGTCCTCCTCGATGGCGTCGTAGACGAGCCGGGCGCGGCGGACCACGCGGTGCTTGTCCGGGCCGTTCGTCAGCAGGAGGTCGCGGGCGGCCTTCGCGCGGGTGTTCCGCCACGGGACCTGGTCGCTGTACCCGCCGTCGGCCCACACCGGGTCGGTCACGAGGTCGTGCTCGCGGTGCCGGCCGTCGGTGCACACGCACACGCACCACTGGTCCGCGACCAGCGGGGTCAGACCGAACCGCAGGGCCGTGCCCGTCACGTGGTCGATCGCGGTGACGTCCACCGATGCGACCGTCTCGGCGCTCACCGGGCCACCGCCACGAACGCGACGAGCCCGATCAGCAGGCCGTACACGACGACCGCCGCCCACGCGGAAACGGTCAGTACGACCTCACCCAGCCCGCCGGTCTGACGCTCCGCGGTCTCCGCCACCTGGCGGTCCAGGGCGGTCACGCCTCCACGACCTTCCCGCCACGCAGGGCGTAGAACGTGTCGACCTTCACGAGCTCGCCGTCGACCTGCACCGAGGTGTGCCCGACGATGTTCCAGTCGGTGTCCCGCTCGATCAGGAACAGCACGTTGCCCAAGGCCCCGGAGGCCTTGCCGGCGAACCCCGAGGCGACCGCCACGGACTTCTCCCCGGACGCCGTCGCCGCGCCGTAGCGCCCGGACGCCGTCGCCGCGCCGTAGCGCCCGGACGCCGTCGCCGCGCCGGAGTCCCCGGACGCCGTCGCCGCGCCGGA
>DAMBCY010000419.1:0-3702 GCA_032056255.1 Cellulomonas sp.
CGGGGCGTCCCCGATCCCCCGTGCACCCCCTGCCGCATCCCCGATGCACCCCCGGTCCGATCCGGGACCCCCGCACCCGTCCCCGCCGCGTCACCGTCGCCGCCGGCTCTCCTGCCACCAGCGCCGAGGTGAGCGATGTTCATCTTCATCCTGCAGATCCGGCACATGCTCGACGAGCAGACCGAGCTGTACCTGTTCACCGCCTTCTCCGCCCTCGTCTGGGCGTTGTGGCTGCTCAAGGTGGGTCTGTCCCGCCGCTACCGCCCGTGGGCGGCCGAGCACCACGAGACCACCAGCGTCGTCGTCCCCGTCGTCGACGAACCCCTCGACCTGTTCCGCGACGTCCTGACCCGCGTCACCGAGCAGCGCCCCGACGAGGTCCTCGTCGTCATCAACGGCGCGCGCAACCCCGGCCTCGAGCAGGTGTGCGAGGAGTTCGCGCCGCTCGTCCGGTGGGTGCACACCCCGATCCCGGGCAAGCGCAACGCCGTGAAGATCGGCACCGAGATGTCCCGGTACGACATCACCGTGCTGCTCGACTCCGACACGGTCTGGACGCCCGGCACCCTGTCCGAGCTGGTCAAGCCGTTCGCCGACGGAGGCGTGGGCGGCGTCACCACGCGGCAGCACATCCTCGAGCCCACCCGGTCCTGGATCACGCGCTGGGCCGACTGGCTGGAGAACTCCCGGTCGCTGTACTCGATGCCCGCGCAGTCCGTGCTCGGCCAGGTCGGGTGCCTCCCGGGGCGGACGATCGCGTTCCGCCGGCACATCCTCATGGAGGTCATGCACGACTTCATGACCCAGCGGTTCCTCGGCGTCTTCCTGGAGGTCTCGGACGACCGGACCCTGACGAACCTCACGCTCAAGCAGGGCTACCGGACCGTCTACCAGCACACCAGCCTCGTCTACACCGACGCCCCGCTGCAGATGAAGAAGCTGTTCAAGCAGCAGCTCCGCTGGGCCCGCGGCTCGCAGTACAACACCCTGCGGATGCTGCCCTGGATGCTCGGGCACGCGCCGGTGCTCGCGGTGTTCTTCCTGGCGGACATCGTCCTGCCGTTCCTCCTGGTCGGGACGATCGCCGGGTGGGTCTACCGCTCCGTCAGCGGCACCGGCGTGAACCTCTACCAGGCGATGCTGCAGACCTACGGGGCGCAGGCCGGCTGGTTCTGGGTCATCGCGCTGATGGTCGTGTCCTCGGTGCTCTCCATGGCGATCCGGCAGATCCGGCACCTGCAGGAGGTCCCGAGCGACTTCTTCCGGCTGCCCGTGTTCATCATCGTGTCGACGTTCTTCCTCATGCCCGTGCGGCTGCTCGGGTTCCTGCGGATGGCGCACGCGTCCGGCTGGGGCACCCGTGCCGGGGCGTACGCCGGGGGCGACCCGGCGACGCCCGCCGACGAGCCCGCGGGCGCCCTGGAGTCCGAGCTCGACCTCATGACGCGCACCGCCCCGGTGGACGTCGTCGACCGCGGCACCTCCGCCACCCCGGTCAACCCGTTCCCGACCCAGCGCGACCACGGCGGCGAGCCCGGCTCCGGGGTCCCGGTGCCGGCCGGGGTGCGGCGCACCGCGCTGGGCTCCGACCCCGAGGCCACCGCGGTGCTGCCCGCCGTGGTCCCGGCCCGGCACGCCGCGCCCGGCACGTCCGGCACAGCCGCCGCGTCCGCCCCCGCCGGCGCCCCGGCCCGCCGCGCCACCCGCGCGACCCCCACGCCCGCACCGGCCCGCCGCCGGCTCAACCCCCTCGCGGCCATCCCCTACGGCATCGCAGTGGTCATGTTCGACCTGGAGGCGCTGCTCTATGTCTGACGCACCGATCACCGCCACCGGCCCGGGCACCGGCCGGGCCTGGTGGGCCCCCACCACGGGCCGGATGACCGTCCGCGCCCGGATCGCGACCGCGGCGATCGTCGCCGGCCTGCTCGCCGTCTCGCTCGTCGTCTGGAACACCCCCGCCGTCTCGTCCCTCGTGGGCGCCGAGCCCGACGGCCCGACCGCCGCCGAGCTCGCGCTCCAGGAGCGCAACGCCGAGCTCGAGGCCCAGCTGCACACCAGCCGCTCCCAGACCGACGCCCTGCGGGACGTGCTGTCCGACGAGCAGGCCGCCCGCAAGAAGGGCGAGCAGGACCGCGCCGCCGCGCAGGCCCAGCGGGAGCAGGCCGCCCGTGACCAGGCGGAGCAGGAGAAGGCCGAGAACGGCGGGACGTCCGGGAACCGCTCGTCCGGGTCGTCCCGGTCCGGGCGCTCGTCCGCCGCAGGGGCCGGTGCCGCGGGTGCCGGTACCGCCGGGGCGGGGTCCGCCGCGGCGACCACGCCGTCGGGCTCCACGGGCGGCGACCAGCCGAACAACCCCTCGACCCCCGCCCCGGAGGACCCCGCGGCCGCGCCGGAGACCCCGGCGAAGCCCACCGCTCCCAGCCGTGCCGCCCTGCTCGACCCGGCCGGCCGGTACTTCGGCATGTACACCGAGCAGGCGCCGTTCAACTGGGCCACCTTCGACGACGCCGCGCAGGACGTCGGGCGGACGCAGAACCTGGTCGGCTACTTCGGCGGCTGGGACGAGGACTTCCGCGCCAACGCCGTCACCCGCGCCTGGGAGCGCGGGATGCTCCCGATGCTGACCTGGGAGTCCCGGCCCATCGGGTCCGCGAACGACGTGGTGGACGAGCCGGAGTACAGCCTGCCGAAGATCATCGCGGGCGACTTCGACGCCTACCTGCAGAAGTACGCGCAGGACGTCGTCGCGACCGGGCTGCCGCTCGCGATCCGCCTGGACCACGAGATGAACTCCGCCTGGTACCCGTGGGCCGAGCAGACCTCGTCGGGCGCCTCGATCAACGGCAACGGCGTCGGCGACTACGTGAAGATGTGGCAGCACGTGCACGACGTGTTCGAGGCCGCAGGCGCCAACCAGTACGTCATCTGGGTCTGGGCGCCGAACATCGTCAACAACCTGCCGTCCCGGTTCCAGGACCCCTCGTTCCTGGAGAACCTGTACCCCGGCGACGCGTACGTCGACTGGGTCGGGGTCTCCGGCTACCAGCGGCCGCCGTTCAAGGCCGAGAACGACGCGACCTTCTCCTACACCTACGACCGCACGCTGGACCAGCTCCGGGCGATCACGGACAAGAAGATCCTGCTCGCCGAGGTCGGCGCGTCCGAGATCGGCGGCACCAAGCCCGCCTGGGTCACGTCGTTCTTCCAGGGCTTCGACCCGGGGCGGAACGAGGACGTCATCGGGTTCGCGTGGTTCAACCTCGCGGTGACGACCTACGTGGACGGGGAGCTCGCCACGAACGACTGGCGGGTCGACTCCCGCGCGAACAGCCTCGAGGCGTTCCGGACGGGGATCGCCGATCCCGCGCGACGGTTCGGGGGGACGGTGCTCGACAGCGCCCCGACCGCCGCGACGGCCGCAGCGGAGCCGGAGGCCGACCCGACGCCCACGCCGACGACGACCGCGACGGCCGCGCCCAGCGCCACGCCGGCACCGAGCGCCACGGCCGGCGCGACACCCAGCCCCACGCCCAGCCCCACGCCCAGCGCCACGCCGACCCCGGCGGCGACCCCGTGACCGCCCGTGCCGCGCGCACCCGCCGTGCCACCACCCCCTCGTCCCGCACGTCCCGCACCGTGAGGAGCACCCCCATGTCCGACGACGACCAGCCCACCACCGACGCCTCCCCCGCCGGGACC
>DAMBCY010000420.1:0-3697 GCA_032056255.1 Cellulomonas sp.
TACCTGTACGACGAGATCCGCAACGAGCAGGACCGGGTGCACGAGTTCGGCATGCCGGTCAGCGAGTCCTACGCGCTCGGCGACTCCCCGCTCGTGCTGCTGACCGCGCTGCGCTCCACCTTCGAGCCCGACGCGTCGTCGTCGACGTTCGTCGAGCGGCCGACCCCGCAGATCACGCCGGACGGGACGTACCGCCCCGTGCGCGGCACCCGGCCGATGCGCGTCTACACCCGCGTGGACACGCGGCTGATGTTCGAGGACTTCTTCCACAAGCTCGACGAGTTCGCCCGGTGGCAGGCCGGCGCCTAGGCACGCCACCCCTGGCCGACGGGCTCCCCGCCCTCCGGCCGAAGACCGACACGACGATGGAGGCAACGGTGCTGAAGACACAGGTGATCGCGGCGACGGCAGCGGTCGGGGCGCTCGCGCTCGGGCTGACGGCCTGCAGCGGCGGCGACGACGACACGGCGGAGGGCGGCGACCAGACGGTCACGGTCTGGACGCTCACGCAGGAGGAGGCCCAGAAGGCGGCCTGGGACGCGCTCGTCGCCGGCTTCGAGGAGGCCAACCCCGGCATCACGATCGAGACCGAGGAGCGCGCCACCGACGCGCACAAGGACGCCCTGCGGCAGGCGGCCGGGACGGACTCGCTCCCGGACCTCTACCGCTACTGGGGCGGCCCGGGCCTGGGCGGCGAGCTGGTCGCGGCCGGCGTCAGCGCCGACCTCTCCGACGCCTACGAGCAGTACGGCTGGGCGGACGAGCTGACGCCCGCCGCGCTGGCGAACGCCACCCAGTACGGCGGCCACCACGGCGTGCCGTTCATCCAGGCGACCGAGGCCGTGTACTACAACAAGGCGCTCTTCGCGCAGGCCGGCATCACCGAGGTGCCGACCACCTACGACGACCTGGTCGCGGCGGCGCAGCAGCTCGAGGACGCCGGCATCACCCCGATGACCTTCGGCGGCACGGTGAACTGGCACGTCATGCGCCTGCTCGACTCGCTGGTCGAGACCGAGTGCGGCGCGGACACCGCCGACGAGCTGACCACCGGCGACGGCGACTGGGGCGCCGAGCCCTGCGTGACCGACGCGTTCACCGAGCTCGAGAGCTGGGGCGCGAACTTCCTCAACCCCGGCTTCATGGGCATCAGCAACGACGACGCGGCGCAGCTGTTCTACAGCGGCCAGGCCGCCATGACGATCGAGGGCGACTGGTACGGCCCGATGGCGATCGACGGCGGGCTCCCGGTCGAGGACATGGGCATCTTCCCGTTCCCGACCGGCACCGGGCGCACCTACGGGTTCGGCGAGCTGCTGTACCTGACGCCGGCGGCGAAGTCACCGGACGCCGCCGCGGCCTTCCTGGACTACATGGTCTCGGCCGAGGGCCAGGAGAAGCTCGGCACGGCCTTCGCGTCGATCTCGGTGAACTCCACGGTCGAGCCCGCGGCGGACGCCCCGCTCGGGACCGACTGGCAGGCGCTCATCGCCGCCGGGGAGGGGCTGTTCGTCAACAACGACCAGAACTTCTCCACCGCCGAGACGACCGAGTACTGGCGGATCCAGAACTCGGTGCTGACCGGCGAGATCGACCCGGCCGACGCCGGCGCCCAGTTCCAGACGTGGCGCGACGCCAACAGCTGACCGATCGCCCCGGGGCGGGCACGCCGCCCGCCCCGGGGCTCGTCCGGAGCCGACGATGACCACCCTGACCTCACGCCCGACGACCTCCGCGCCGCAGCCCCGCCGGGGCCGCCGCCACCGGCCGTTCCTCACCGCGCTGCCCTACCTGCTGCCCGCCGTCGCCCTGTACGGCTACTTCATCGTCTACCCGATGCTGGACTCGATCCGGCTCTCGTTCTACCGCTGGTCCGGCTTCCGCACCGAGACGCCGGAGTTCGTCGGGCTCGACAACTACCGGCGGCTGTTCACCGCCGACCCGGTGTTCTGGAAGGCGTTCGGCAACTCGGTGATCTGGGTGGTGCTGTCGCTGCTGATCCCGATGGTGCTCGGGCTGCTGCTGGCGCTGGCGCTGAACCGCCAGATGGTCGGACGCAACCTCATGCGGTCGGTCATCTACATCCCGGCGGTCTTCGCGTCCATCACCGTCGCGGCGATGTGGCGCTGGATCTACAACCCGACGCTCGGCCTGGTGAACCAGGGGCTCGAGGCCGTCGGCCTGGGCTCGTGGGCGCAGTCGTGGCTCGGCGACCCGACGATCGCGCTGTACTCCGTGTTCGCCGCCTCCGTCTGGCAGGCGGTCGGCTTCCCGATGGTGCTCTTCCTCGCGGGCCTGCAGTCGGTCCCGCCGGAGCTCGTCGACGCGGCCAGGATCGACGGCGCCGGCACCTGGCAGGTGTTCCGGAACGTCACGCTGCCCGCGCTGCGACCCACGACGGTCGTGGTCGTGATCCTCACGATCATCAACTCGCTCAAGGTCTTCGACCTCATCGTCGGCATGACCGGCGGCGGGCCCGCGCAGTCCACGCAGGTGCTCGCGCTCTGGTCGTACACGCAGTCGTTCACGAACCACAGCTTCGGGGCCGGCGGGGCGGTCGCGACCGTGCTGCTCGTGCTCTCGCTGTGCCTGGTGGTCCCGTACCTGGCCTGGTCGATGAAGGGAGAGGACAAGTGAGCGACAAGCTGGCGGTCCCCGTCGCCGCGACGGGCCGCGCCCGCCCCGCCGAGCCCGGGCCCGGGTCCGCCGGCCGGCGTCGCCGGCGGGACCACGTGGGCACGGGCCTGTGGATCGCGCTGGTGGTCACGTCCCTGCTGTGGTCCCTGCCGTTCCTCATCATGTTCCTGACCTCGGTGAAGTCGACAGCGGACATCAGCTCGAGCGCACCGTGGTCGCTGCCGACGTCGTGGGCGTGGGGCAACTACGCCGAGGCGTTCCGGGTCGGCGACCTCGGGCGGACCGGGCTGAACAGCCTTGTCATCTCGTTGGTGAAGGTGCCGGTGGGGCTGTTCCTCGCGGCGGCGGCCGCGTTCGCGATCGCGCGGCTGCGGTTCCGGGCGCACCGGATCGTGCTGGCGCTGATCGCGATCGGCTCGATGGTGCCGATCCAGATCGCCCTCGGCCCGCTGTTCAGCACGATGCTCGAGCTCGGCCTGCTCGACTCCCGCCCGGGCCTGGTGCTGCCGTACCTGGCCTTCGGCATCCCGTACGCCGTGTTCGTGCTCTACGGGTTCTTCCGCGCGATCCCGGACGAGCTCGAGGAGTCGGCCCGGCTGGACGGCGCCTCGACGGCCCGGATCTTCCTCCAGGTGATCCTGCCGCTGGCGAAGCCGGCCCTCGCCGCGCTGTTCATCCTCGACTTCGTGGGCACGTGGAACGAGTACGCGATGGCGACGACCCTGCTGCGGTCGCAGGCGAACTGGACCGTCCCGCTCGCCGTGCAGAGCTTCTCCACGCAGCACGGGACGGACTACGGGCCGCTGAACGCGTTCATCATCCTCTCGGCGGTCCCGGTGGTCATCGTCTACCTGATGTTCCAGCGCTACTTCGTGCAGGGCGCGCTGGCCGGGGCGGTCAAGGGCTGACGGCACCGCGGCGTGGGTGCGTGCTTGCGCAGCCACGCAGACAGGTCGATGCTCGGGGGGTGCGCCACGCCCTCGCCCACCCCGGGTACCGCCGCCTGTTCGCCGCGCAGGTCGTCGCCCTCGCGGGCACCGGCCTCGCCACCGTCGCCCTC
>DAMBCY010000421.1:0-3693 GCA_032056255.1 Cellulomonas sp.
GCACGCCGGAGCACCACGACTTCGTGGGAAACGGCTTCGTGCTGTCGCTGAGGGACGCCGACGGCGCCGACATCGCGGCCGACACGAGCCTGAAGCGCGGCACGACCGTCTACCTCACGGTGTCCAGCGGACCGGCGCCCGTCACGATCATCAACGTCGTCGGCGCCACGGTCGACGAGGCCAGGGCGCAGCTCGAGGGCAAGGGGCTGAAGGTCGTCGCGAACGAGGAGTTCAGCGACACCGTCGCCGCCGGCCGGGTCATCGCCCAGGACCCCGTCGGCGGTACCGACGGCAAGCGGACCCAGACCGTCACCCTCGCGGTGTCGAAGGGCCCGGAGACCGTCGAGATGCCGAACCTGCGCGGGAAGCAGTACGAGCAGGCCGCCGCGGCGCTGGAGGAGCTCGGGCTGAAGGCCGAGCGGGACAACGTCCTCGGCGGCATCTTCGGCACGGTCCGCGAGCAGAGCGTCCCGGCCGGCCAGGCCGTCCCGATCGGCAGCACCATCACGCTGACCGTCGTCTGATACGCCCGTCACCCGGGACGACGAGAACGGGCACCCGCCGGATCGCTCCGGCAGGTGCCCGTCGTCGTGCAGGTGGTTCCTCAGCTCCGGCGGAGCAGCTCCACGACCTGGAACGCCAGCTCCAGCGACTGCTGGTGGTTCAGCCGCGGGTCGACGAGGGTCTCGTAGCGCCGCGCGAGCCCGGCGTCGTCGATCTCCTCCGCGCCGCCGAGCACCTCGGTGACGTCGTCCCCGGTGAGCTCGACGTGCAGGCCGCCCGGCACGGTGCCGAGCGCGCGGTGCACCTCGAAGAACCCGGCGACCTCGTCCATCACGTCCGAGAACCGGCGGGTCTTGTACCCGGAGGCGGACGTGATGCCGTTGCCGTGCATGGGGTCGCACACCCACGTGACGGGGCGCCCGTCGGCGGTGACCTTCTCCACCAGCGACGGGAGCAGGTCGCGGATCTTCCCGGCGCCCATGCGGGTGATGAAGGTGATGCGGCCCGGCTCGGCGGTCGGGTTGAGCTTGTCGATCAGCCGCAGCGCGTCGTCCGCGGTGGACGTCGGGCCGAGCTTGATGCCCAGCGGGTTGTGCACGCGGGAGAAGTAGTCCACGTGCGCGCCGCCGAGCTGCCGGGTGCGCTCCCCGATCCAGAGGAAGTGCGCCGAGCAGTCGTAGGGCAGTCCGGTCCGCGAGTCGATCCGGGTGAGCGGCCGCTCGTAGTCGAGCAGCAGCCCCTCGTGGCTCGAGTAGAAGTCGACCGTGCGCAGGGCGTCGAAGTCCGCCCCGCAGGCCGCCATGAACCGGATGGCACGGTCGATCTCGGCCGCGATCTCCTCGTACCGGGAGTACGCCGGGTTGGCCATGAACCCGCGGTTCCACTCGTGCACCCGCAGCAGGGACGCGAAGCCCCCGGTGGTGAACGCGCGGATGAGGTTCAGCGTGGAGGCCGACGTGTGGTACGCGTCGAGCAGCCGCTGCGGGTCCGGCGTGCGGGCCGCCTCGGTGAACTCGAAGCCGTTGATGATGTCGCCCCGGAAAGCGGGCAGCGTCACGCCGTCGCGGGTCTCGGTGTCCGACGACCGCGGCTTCGCGTACTGCCCGGCCATCCGGCCCATCTTGATGACGGGCAGGCTGGCGCCGTAGGTGAGCACGACCGCCATCTGCAGGACGGTCATGATCTTGCCGCGGATGTTGTCGGCCGTGGCCTCCGCGAACGTCTCGGCGCAGTCGCCGCCCTGCAGCAGGAACGCCTCACCGCGCCCGGCGGCCGCGAGCTGGCCGCGCAGCGCGTCGGCCTCTCCCGCGAACACCAGCGGCGGCAGTCCCGCCAGCCGGGCGCCGACGCGGGCGAGCTCGTCCGCGTCGGGCCAGGCCGGCTGCTGCGTGACGGGCAGGGTCCGCCAGTGCTCCAGGCCCTGGAGCACCGACGGGTCCGCCTCGATGCTCATCAGTGCGCCGCTGCGGGCACCAGGGGCTGCCCGATGCCCTCCAGGAGCGCGCCGAACCAGGGCTGCGCGACGTCGAACGCCTTGCCGCCGGCGATCCGCGGGAACGCGATGGCCTTGAGCCGGTCGCCGTCCTCCTCGTCGTGGCCGATCACGCCGGACTCGCCGCGCAGGGCGCACTCCACGGCCAGGTCGGTCATCGACTTGATGAGGCGCAGGTCCTCGGCGTTCGCGGCCGCGGCGCGCGAGTAGTAGCCGGACTTCTGGACCATCGTCTTCTCGGCGCCGAGCTTCTCCGCGAACTGCTTCGCGAACCACTGGCCCGGGTTGATCGTGTCGAGCTTGACGTGGCCGAACGGGTCGCGGGGCACCTCGGCACCGGAGGCCTCGAGCTGCTCGACGATCTCGTGCATGCCCGCGCCCTCGGACAGGAAGATGTTGACGTTGCCCTGGGAGTCCATGATCGCCTTGAGGCGCGCGGCCTCGGCGTCGATGTCGAGCGCCAGCTCGGGCAGGAACACCGCGTGGACGTCCCAGCGCTCACGCGTCAGGCCGAGGGCCGGCGCCCACTCCTGCGCGTCGAGCCACTTCCGGTACTCCGCGGCGGCGGCGGCGGTCAGCCACCCGCAGTGCCGGCCCATGACCTCGTGGACGATCAGCATGCGCGGGCCGGAGCGGTGCTCGCCGATGACGTTCGCGGCGAAGCCGGCGGCCTCCTCGGCGGCGGTCCACGCGCCGAGCGACTGCTTGATCGGCACCACGTCGTTGTCGATGGTCTTCGGCAGACCGACGACGGTCAGGCCGTAGTCGTTCTCCGCCAGGTACGCGGCGAGGTCGGCCGCGGTGGTGTTGGTGTCGTCGCCACCGATGGTGTGCAGGACGTCGACGCCGTCGGCCTTCAGCTGCTCGGCCGCGACCTGCAGCGGGTCCTGACCCTCCTGGACCAGCCCCCGCTTGACGCAGTCGGCGGCGTTGGTGAGCTTGACCCGGGAGTTGCCGATCGGCGAGCCGCCGAACCTGTGCAGGACGCCGGCCTGGGCGCGCGCCTCGGGGCCGATGACGATCTTGTCCCCGCGCAGCAGCCCGTAGTAGCCGTGCTCGTACGCGATGATCTCCACCTCGGGGGCGATCTCGGTGTACCGCTCGATGAGGCCACCGACGGCCGAGGACAGGCACGGAGCGAAGCCACCCGCGGTCAGGAGCGCGACGCGACGAACCGACATGAGACACACCTCTCGTTTGATGCACAGCTGGGGCGTTCCCGGCCCGCGGGTCAGCCGAGGCGACGGGAGCGGGCCGGACCCGGGACCGAGGTCCCCGGGGGCCGTCCGGCCCCGGGGTGCGGGGACGGACGGGAGTCATCCTACTGAGCCGGGGACGGGTCCTCCGGCGGGACCGGAACCTGGACATCGGGCACCGCGCGCCCGCCGGGGGCGGTGGGCTCCGGGGCGGCCGGCCCGGTCGCGGCGGGGTGCCCGGTGGCGATGCGCGCCTTCTGGGTGGCCGCGTAGATGTCGACGTACTCCTGACCCGACAGGCTCATGAGCGCGTACATGATCTCGTCGGTGACCGCGCGCAGGATGAACCGGTCGTTCTCCATGCCCTGGTACCGGCTGAAGTCCAGCGGCTCGCCGATCACGACGCCGATCCGGCGCGGGCGCGGCAGGCGCTGGCCCAGGGGCTGCGCCTTGTCCGTGTCGATCATCGCGACCGGGATCACGGGGGCGCCGGACTCGAGG
>DAMBCY010000422.1:0-3692 GCA_032056255.1 Cellulomonas sp.
GGTGGCCGCGGGCCGGGCGCCGTTCGCCAACCCGCGCAACGCCGCGGCGGGCTCGCTCCGCCAGAAGGACCCGCGCGTCACGGCGGGGCGTCCGCTGGGGATGTACGCGCACGGCATCGGCGCGCTGCGGCTGGCGCCCGGCGGGCACGGGCCGGCGCTGGAGCGGCAGTCCGAGGTCTACGAGCTGCTCGCGGGCTGGGGGGTGCCGGTCTCCCCGTACTCCCGGGTCGTCCCCGGGCTCGCGGGCGTGCAGCAGATGATCGACCACTACGGCGAGCACCGGCACGAGGTCGAGCACGAGATCGACGGGATCGTGATCAAGGTCGACGAGCTCGCGCTGCAGCGCCGGCTCGGGGCGACCAGCCGGGCGCCCCGGTGGGCCGTCGCCTACAAGTACCCGCCGGAGGAGGTGAACACCCGGCTGCTGCGCATCGAGGTGAACGTCGGCCGCACCGGTCGCGTCACCCCGTACGCGGTGATGGAGCCCGTCCGGGTCGCGGGCTCGACGGTCGCGATGGCGACGCTGCACAACAAGGACGTCGTCGCGGCGAAGGGCGTGCGACCCGGGGACGTCGTGGTGCTGCGCAAGGCGGGCGACGTGATCCCGGAGATCGTGGGGCCGGTGACGGCGCTCGCGGACGACGGCTACCCGCGGACCAGCTGGACGATGCCGACGGAGTGCCCCGAGTGCGGCGCCACGCTGCGTCCGATGCGCGAGGGCGACGTCGACCTGCGGTGCCCGAACGCCCGGACCTGCCCCGCGCAGGTGCGGGGGCGCGTCGAGCACATCGGGTCGCGGGGGGCGCTCGACATCGAGGCGCTCGGCGAGGTCACCGCGGCGGCGCTCACGCAGCCGGAGGTCCCCGCGACCCCGCCCGTGGTCAACGAGGCGGACCTGTTCGAGCTGGTGGGCTACCCGCTCGACGCCCCGGAGGCGGAGCGCGCGGCGAGGCGGGCCGCGAGCCTGGACCGGCTGATGCAGGTGGAGGTCGTGGTCCGGGATGCGGAGACCGGCGAACCGAAGGCCGACGAGGACGGCGTCGTGCGCCGACGGGCACCGTTCCGCCGCGGCTGGAACGCGGCGGAGAAGCGGGCGGCGAAGGCCGAGGACCGCGAGCTGCCGCCGTTCACCCACTCCAAGCAGGCCGAGACGCTGCTCGACGAGCTGGAGCTCGCCAAGACCAAGCCGTTCTGGCGGGTGCTGGTGTCCCTGAGCATCCGGAACGTCGGGCCGACCGCGGCCCGGGCCGTCGCGCAGCGGTTCGGGACGATGGACGCCCTGCGGGCGGCGCTCGACGACGCCGAGCAGGCGCGCGAGACGCTGGCGGGCGTCGACGGCGTCGGGCCGACCATCGCGGACTCGGTGCTCGACTGGTTCGCCGAGGACTGGCACCGCGACATCGTCGACCGCTGGCGCGCCGCGGGCGTGGTCATGGCCGACGAGGTCGACGCGTCGGTGCCCCGCACGCTCGAGGGGCTCACCGTCGTCGTCACCGGGAGCCTCGCGGGGTTCAGCCGCGACGGCGCCAAGGAGGCGGTGCTGTCCCGGGGCGGCAAGGCGTCGGGCAGCGTCTCGAAGAAGACCGACTACGTCGTGGTCGGGGAGAACGCGGGCTCGAAGGAGACGAAGGCGCGCGAGCTCGGGCTGCGGATCCTCGACGAGGCGGGCTTCGTGACGCTGCTCGCGGAGGGTCCGGCCGGCCTGGGCGACGAGGCGCCGGCGGAGGAGCCGGCGTGAGCGTGGCCGTGCACGTGCGGCCCGCGCGTCCCGAGGAGCGCGACCAGGCGGGTGCGCTGACCGCGGAGGCGTACGCCGCCGACGGGCTGCTCGACGGTGCCGACGCCTACGCCGCGGAGCTGCGCGACGCCGCCCGCCGGGCGCGCGAGGCGGTGCTCCTGGTCGCGACCGTCCCCGCCCTGCCCGCCGTCACCCCCGGCATCCCAGGCACCCCCGGTCCCGCCGGGGACCCCGGCACCGCGGCGGCGGCCGACGGCGAGGTCGTCGTCGGCACGATCACCCTGGCCCCGTACGGCACCTCCTACGCCGAGGTCGCCGAGCCGGGGGAGCTTGAGCTGCGCATGCTCGCGGTCGCCCCGGAGGCCCGCCGGCACGGGGTCGCCGAGCGGCTGGTCGCCGCGGCGCTGCGCGAGGCGGTCGCCCGGCGGGCCCGGCGGGTCGTCCTCTCGACCCTCGACGCGATGGTCTCCGCCCGCCGGCTGTACGACCGGCTCGGCTTCGTCGCCGCGCCGGGACGGGACTGGGGCCACGAGGGGGTCGCGCTGCACGTGCTGACCTGGACCGCACCCGACGCACCGGGGGCACTGGTGGAGGCCGCCACCTGGCCACCCGTCGCCGTCGAGGACGTCGACGGCTGGCGCCTCGGGCTGTCCGGCGGCTTCACCCGGCGGGCGAACAGCGTGCTCCCGCTCGGCACGCCCGCCGACCTGCCCGCGACGCTCGCGCGCGTCGAGGCCCGGTACGCGGCGGCCGGGCAGCCCGCGGTGCTGCGGGTCTGCTCCGTCGCACCGGCCGGCCTGGCCGAGGTGCTGGCGGCGCGCGGCTACACCGCGGTCGCCGCCACCGACGTGCTGGTCCGGGACGTCGGCGCGCCCGGCGGGGTGCCCGCCGCGCGCACGGCGGCCGCCCACGTCGACGTCGCGGACCGTCCCGACGACGCGTGGCTCGACGGCTGGCTCGGGGTGAAGGCCGCGGGGAAGGGGGTCGACCGCGACCTCGCCCGCCGCGTGGTCGAGGGGTCGCCCGCGCTCTACCTGACCGCCCGGGCGCCGGGCGGTGCGGCGCTCGGGGTGCTGCGCGCCGGGCTCGCGGAGGACTGGACCGGCCTCGCGTGCCTGACCGTCGCCCCGGCCGCGCGGCGCCGCGGGCTGGGGCGGCTGCTGACCCGGACGGGGCTGACGGCCGCGGCGCGCGCCGGTGCCCGCCGCGCGTTCCTGCAGGTCGAGGTGGCCAACCGCGGCGCCGCCGACCTGTACGCCGCCGAGGGCTTCCGCCCGGCGGAGCGGTACGAGTACCACCAGCGCTGACCGGGTCCTGCCCGGACGGGCGGCTCCGGCGGCCCCGCCCCATACTGGCCCGATGATCTCCGTCGACCGCGCCGAGGCGCTCCAGGCCGCCGGGCTGCGGTGGACGCCCCGCTCGGGCGACCGGTTCGTCCTGCGCCAGCCCGCCCTCGTCGGCGAGGTCTTCACCATCAGCGAGATGACCATCGAACCGCACGTGTACCCGACCGGCACCGTGCTCGGGTTCAACGGCACGACCGAGTGGGCGCTCGACTCGGTCACCCAGGACGACGCCGTCTGGCTGCCCCGTGAGGACCAGCTGCGCGAGCTGCTCGGCGGCACGTTCCGGAGCCTCGCGCGGGCGCTGGACGGCTCGTACCTGGTCGTCGTCGAGCTGCCCGGCCGGCCCGAGCGCGCGTTCGCCGCCGAGGCCGCGGCCGACGCGTACGCGGACGCCGTGCTCGCGCTGGTGTCCGCGGCCCGGGTCTGAGCGGTCGTCCGTCCGGGGCAGCCGCCGGCGGCCGACGGGCACCGGCGTCGCCCGCCGGCCGACTAGACTCGCGGGCATGTCCACCCTCTCTCGTGACGAGGTCGCGCGCGTCGCGGGCCTGGCGCGGATCGACCTGACCGCCGAGGAGCTCGACCGCCTCGCGGGCGAGCTCGACGTGATC
>DAMBCY010000423.1:0-3679 GCA_032056255.1 Cellulomonas sp.
CCCCGCGGAGCACTCCCCCATGGTCTCGGTGGCACCGACACGAGCAGCAAGCGGGACACGAGCGGGCACGGTGCCGCACGCGTCCCGCGAGGGAGGCATCCACGCCCCGAAGGAGACCCGCGGGAGACCACCCTGGCCCCGCGGAGCACTCCGCCGCGGTCTCGGTGGCACCGGCGCGGGGCGGGCGCGCCGGCACACACGGGCGCGCCGGCGGGCGCGAGTGCCGGCCCCGGCGCGGGTGAGGGCCACGACGCCCGGACCGCCGCCGAGCGAGGGCGGCCGACCGGGCGTCGTGGGTGCGGTGAGCGGGCTCTCCCGGCGTCAGCCGATCGGGGCGAGCTCCGGGCGGGAGCGGATCCAGCCGCCGTCCTGGCCGGCCAGGGCCGACGCGAGGTCGGCGGGAACCGTGTCCGGGATCAGCAGTCCCTCGGACACGGCGATGCGGTCGCTGACCTCACGGAGGACGAGCGACATCGGCACGGCGAGCGCGTCGCAGATGCTGGCGAGCAGCTCCGACGACGCCTCCTTCTGACCGCGCTCGACCTCGCTGAGGTAACCCAGCGACACCCGGGCGGCGGAGGACACCTCGCGCAGGGTGCGACCCTGCCGCTGGCGGGCATCCCGCAGCACGTCACCGATCTCACGGCGCAACACGATCATCTGGCGTCCCCCTCTCTGGTCTCGTTCCTGCTCCTGCCGCACCGCCGGGGCGGTCCGGACGAGTGCGACACCCTTGTGGCCCCGCTTGGGGAGGCCCCCACCGTACATGTCGCCACTGCGAGGAGCAGCGGCGGGGCGGTTGGACGGCCTGGTGTTCATCACGACTGCTCCAACGCCTCCGGCCCCGCGCGTGTTCCCGGGCCCGCGTCCGCGGCACCGACGCGGACGGCGTGCAGCGCCTCCCGGAGCACGGCCGTGCAGGTCGCGCCCCGGATCGAGGCCCGGTCACCCGTGAGGGCCAGGGTGCGGACGACGGTCCCGCCCGGCGTCGCCACGGCGACGTGCACGGTCCCGGGTGAAAACCCGTCCTGGGGGTCCGGGCCGGCCACGCCGGTGGTGGCGAGGCCGACGTCGGCGCCCAGGACACCCCGGACGCGCTCCGCCATCTGCCGGGCCACCTCGGGATGCACGGCGCCGTGGGCGGCGAGCAGGCCGGCGTCGACGCCGAGCACGGACGCCTTGACGTCGGTCGCGTAGGCGACGACGCCGCCGCGGAGCGACCGCGAGGCGCCGGGCACCTCCACCAGCGTGGCGGCGACCAGGCCGCCGGTGAGCGACTCGGCGGTCGCGACGGTCCAGCCGCGCTCCCGCAGCCCGGCGAGCAGCCCGGCCGCGACGGCACCGGCGTCGGTCACCGCGACGAGGCCACCGCGTCCGAGGCGCCGCCGGGGTCCGGCCGGGTGGTGCCGGACTCGGCGGCGTGCCGCGTGACGTCGGGCACCCGCCCCGCGGCGTGCTCGCGGTGCACGCGCACGGCGGTCCGGACGTAGTCGGCGCCGGTGACGAGGGTGACCACCACGGCGGCGGCCATCACGACCGCGGCGACGACGTGCACCCAGCCGGGCAGCCCACCGAGCGGCAGGAGGAAGATCCCGACGGCGACGGACTGCAGGACCGTCTTGATCTTCCCGCCGCGCGAGGCCGGCAGCACCAGGTACTTCAGCAGGAAGAACCGCATCACGGTGATCCCGAGCTCGCGCACCAGGATCGCGGCGGTCACCCACCAGGACAGCTCGCCCAGGTACGACAGCGCGACCAGCGCGGTGCCGATGAGCGCCTTGTCCGCGATCGGGTCGAGCAGCTTGCCGAGGTCGGTGACCAGGCCCATCCGCCGGGCGAGGTACCCGTCGACCCGGTCGGTCGCGGCCGCGAGCACGAACAGGCCGGTCGCGACGAGGCGCCACGTCGGGTCCTGCCCGTCGTCGACCAGCAGCGCCCACGCCACGAACGGCACCGCGACGATGCGCAGCACCGTCAGGAGGTTGGCGACGTTCAGCGGCGACGGTCGGCTCACCCCGACAGCCTACGGGCAGCGCGTCGCCGCTTCCGCCCGGCACGTGGGTCCCGGGACCGGCCGGCCGGCGTCAGCGCAGGTCGTCGGCGTCGTCGAAGTAGTCCACGGCCTCCGGCGGCTCGCCCGGCATCCGGCCGTCCGGCGCGGCGTACCGGTCGTCGGCACCGGCGGGCTCGGGCTCGCCGCGCAGCATCGCGAGCGTCCCGGGCAGGTCGTCGGGTGTGACGAGCACCTCACGGGCCTTCGAGCCCTCGGAGGGGCCGACGATCTCCCGCGACTCGAGCAGGTCCATCAGGCGCCCGGCCTTCGCGAACCCGACCCGCAGCTTGCGCTGCAGCATCGACGTCGAGCCGAACTGGGAGGTCACGACGAGCTCGGCGGCCTGCAGCAGCAGGTCGAGGTCGTCGCCGATGTCCTCGTCCACCTGCTTCTTGGTCGCCGCGACCGCGACGTCCTCGCGGTAGACGGGCTTGAGCTGGCCCTTGACGTGCTCGACGACGGCGTGGATCTCGCTCTCGCTGACCCACGCGCCCTGGGTGCGCATCGGCTTGGCCGCCCCCATCGGCAGGAACAGGGCGTCGCCCTGGCCGATGAGCTTCTCGGCGCCCGGCTGGTCGAGCACGACGCGCGAGTCCGTGAGCGACGACGTCGCGAACGCCAGCCGGGACGGCACGTTGGCCTTGATCAGGCCGGTGACCACGTCGACGGACGGCCGCTGCGTGGCGAGCACCAGGTGGATGCCCGCGGCGCGCGCCAGCTGGGTGATGCGCTGGATCGACGCCTCGACGTCGCGGGGCGCGACCATCATGAGGTCGGCGAGCTCGTCGACGATGACCAGCAGGTACGGGTACGGGGCGATCGTGCGCTCGGAGCCGGGCAGCGGCTTGACCTTGCCCGCGCGCACGGCGACGTTGAAGTCGTCGATGTGCTTGAAGCCGAACATCGCGAGGTCGTCGTAGCGCGCCTCCATCTCCCGCACCACCCACTCCAGGGCCTCGGCGGCCTTCTTCGGGTTGGTGATGATCGGGGTGATGAGGTGCGGGATGCCCTCGTACACGGTGAGCTCGACGCGCTTGGGGTCGACCAGCACCATGCGGACCTGGTCGGGCGTGGACCGCATGAGGATCGACACGATCATCGAGTTCACGAACGACGACTTGCCCGCGCCGGTGGCACCGGCCACCAGCAGGTGCGGCATCTTCGCGAGGTTCGCCGTGACGTAGCCGCCCTCGACGTCCTTGCCGACGCCGATCACCATCGGGTGCTCGCTGCGGCGCGCGGCGCTGGACCGCAGCACGTCGCCGAGCGAGACCGTCTCGCGGTCCGTGTTCGGGATCTCGATGCCGATCGCGGACTTGCCGGGGATCGGCGACAGGATGCGCACGTCCGCCGAGGCGACGGCGTACGCGATGTTCTTGCTCAGCGCCGTCACGCGCTCGACCTTGATGCCCTTGCCGAGCTCGACCTCGTACCGGGTGACGGTGGGGCCGCGCGTGAAGCCGGTGACCTGCGCGTCGATCTCGAACTGCTCGAGCACGCTGGTCAGCGCCTCGACCACCCGGTCGTTCGCGGCGGAGCGGACCTTGTGCGGGGCGCCCTTGGCCAGCGCCTCCTCGGACGGCAGCGTGTAGAGCACGTCGGCGACGACCATGGGCTGCTCGCCGC
>DAMBCY010000424.1:0-3641 GCA_032056255.1 Cellulomonas sp.
CGGCGAGCTCGGACTTCACGACCCCACGGATCTGCCCGGTGAGACCGCCCCCGAGGTCGAGAGTCCCGACGATCGACATGCCGGCCATCGACGGGGCGGCGACCGTGACCGACGGTGCGAGCGCAGAGCTCGCTGCCGTGGAGTACCGCATGCCGCCGTCCGCGTACCCGGCCACGCCCAGGCGTCGTCCGACCTGCGACCAGATGTCCAGCGATCGTGTGCGCTTCGACGGGGCGAGCGGGATGTACGCCTCACCCTCCGTCTCCGGCTCCGCCCACACCCGCCACGACCCCGCCGGTGCGATCTGCGCGACGTGGTTCTCGGCGCCGTTCGCGAAGTAGTCCACGACGGCGCCCCGAGCCTGCCGGAGCGTCCGACCGCTGCCTCCACCGGTCCCGGCGTCACGGGTGATCGCATCGACGTACGTCGTCCAGGTCTTCGAGGTGAAGCCCCGCAGGGTCGCTTCGGCGCCGGAGGTGTCGACCGTGGGCACCACGACCGGCTGCCGGTAGCCCTCGACCTTGGAGACGAACTCACCGACCGCCGCCGTGCCCTTCTCCGCCCACAGAGCGACGACCTGCGCGAACTGCTCGTCGGTCATGTTCTTCAGCAGTTCGACCTGCGCGGCGCCCTCGGGGCCGAGCTCGAGCAGCTCGTCGATCATGCCCTCGGCGGCCTCGCGCATCTCACCGGTCATGCCCTCGTTCACCCGCTGGGTGATCGCGAGCATGTTCGACTCCCAGTTGTTCTGGGCGTCGACCTGGGCCTGCAGCTGCGCGATGTAGTCCTCCGCGCTGACGGCCTGGCCGTCGTAGTAGTCCTCCCAGGAGTCGGAGGACTTCTCGGTCGCATCCGCGGTGGCCTGGGCGTACTCCTGGTTCTTCGCGATGACGTCGTCGTAGGCGCCCTGCAGGTCGATGAAGTTCTGGTCCGACGCCGAGACCATGTCGCGCCACTTCTGCAGCGCAGCGGCGGCCTCCTCGGTCATCTCGCCCGTGTAGCCCATCGTCTCCGCGAGGGCCTCGCCCGACGTCTGCGCGGTCGTCTGGGAGTTGTCGACCGCAGCGAGAGCGTCCGTGTAGGACGGCAGCAGTGCGTTCAGGTCCTCGACGGCGCCGCCCTGCGCGACCCACCGCTCCTCGAGCTGCGCGAACAGGTCGGCCGCGGTCTCGGCGTTCCCCGACTCGACCAGGCTTGCGAGGGCGTCGCCGATCGCCTTGAACTGGTCGACCACCGCGGCACGGTCGGTGCCGCCCTCGCTGCTGCCGAACGAGCGGATCTCCCCCCACACGTCGTTGAAGCGGTTCCCGAACGTGGGGTTGATGATGCGGTCGGCGGCCTCGGCGAAGGTGTTGATGCCGTCGCTCCACGACAGCAGACCAGCCGACGAGCCGGCGAAGAGGGTGTCCACCGTCGCGAGGTCGTCGCCGGCTTCCAGGAGCGCCTTGGTCGTGACCGAGACCGACGATGCGGTCTTCTGGAGGGCGTTCGCGACGGCGTCGGCGATCTCGAGCCCGGCGAGAGCGATCCCGACGATGCCAGCTGCCTTGCCGACCTTGCCCAGCCCAGACGTGACGCCTGGCGCAGTCCGCTGAAGCTCCTTGAACGCCTTCACCGTCTCGACGACGCGAGGGAAGGTCAGCAGGAACGCGCCCGCGAGCAGGGTCGTGCCCGCGACGATCGCACCAAGACCACCCGTGAGCTCCTGGAACGGCTGAGGGAGCGACCCGAGCATCTGCGCGAAGTCGGCGACCCCCTCGGCCGCGCCCGCGATCGCAGGGAGGAACGTCTCGCCGAGGGTGATCGCCGCGTCGTTGATGTTGTTCCGGGCGATCTCGAGCTTGGCGGCGGTGGTGTCGTACCGCTTCTCGGCCTCGGCGAGCAGCGCGGTGTTCTCCGACCACGCCTGGGTGCCAAGGTCGAGGGACTCCCGGAGCAGGTCGCCGGCGTTCGCCATCGACAGCAGGGCCCGGGACACCCGAACGTCCGACTGCCCCAGGTCGCTCAGCGTGGAGAAGACGTCTTCGCCCGCGGCGTTCATCCGACCGAGGCCTTCGATGACGGTCGCGAGTGCGTCAGCCGGGTCGGCCTTCCATGCCGCGGCGAAGTCGCCCGCGGTCATCCCCGCGACGCGGGCCCACTGACGCAGGTCCTCCCCGCCCGAGGACACCGACTTCGCGATGTCGGTCATGACGTTCGAGATCGCCGAGCCGCCGGCCTCAACCTCGATGCCGACGGAGGCGAGAGCGTTCGCCAGGCCCATGACCTGCGCCTCGGACAGGCCGATGATCTTCCCGGACCCCGCGATGCGCTGGGCCATCTGGATGATGTCCCGCTCCGTCGACGCACCGTTGTTGCCGAGCGCCACCAGCGAGGCGCCGAGGTTGTCGACGTCCTCCGGGGCGGTCTGCATGACGTTCATCAGCTGCGCGATGGACGTCGCCGCCTCGTCGGCGGTCAGGTTCGTCGTCTCCGACAGGTCGATCATCGTCTTCGTGAAGGACACGACGTCCTTCGTTGCGACACCGAGCTGACCTGCGGCCTCTGCGGTCGCCGCGATCTCCTGGTGCGTGGCGGGGAGCGTGCGGGCAAGCTCGCGCAGCCCCTGCTCGACCGCGTCGAGCTCGGCGTCCGTCCCGTTGACCGTCTTCGCGACGCCCGCCCACGCGGACTCCCAGTCGATCGCGGCCTTGACGGACATGCCCAGGGCCGCGGTCGTGGCCGCACCGAACGCGGTCAGGGTGGTCCCGGCGCGGTCCCACGCTTCCTTGTGGTCCAGGGCGGACTTGGTCATCCGACCGAGCCCGGTCGTGGCCTGGTCGGCGGTGTCCTTCGTCTTCTTGCCGACGTTCTCCGACGCCTTCGCGGCCTCGTCCATCTGCCGCTTGAAGTCGGCGATCTGGGCCGAGAGGACCACCTTGATCGACCGGTCGGCCATGGCACCTCCCGGGCGGTTCGCTGTGCGGTTGAATGGCGCCATGAGGCGAACCGGCGTTGCCCTGGGAGTTCTCGCGTTCGCGCTGCTCGCGGGGTGCAGTTCGACGGACGAGTCGGCATCGGACTCGCCAAGCAACCCCGTCTCGGCGTCGTCCCCGACGGCGGAGGAGGAGCTGCTGATCCAGGGGATGGTCGCGATCTCGCCTGCGCACGCCATCGCCGACGAGTCCGCGGACGAGTGCCTCGCCTGGGGCGACTACACGGCGTTCAACGCCGAGGACCTGCAGGTCGTCGTGTCCGACGCGACGGGCACGACCGTCGGCGTGGCCGACGCGGAGCCGGCCGAGTACTTCCAGGACGGATGCGTGCGCCCGTTCGTCGTGTCCGTTCCGGCCGGCGGCGAGTACTACACGGCGACCGTCGGCGACTGGTCGTCGGACACGTACAGCGAGGCCGAGCTCGCCACGACCAACCTCGTGGTGGCCGCCGACGCCTAGTCCTCTTCGGCGTCGGGACGCGTGTAGGCGACGACGACCCTGGTGCCCGGCTCGAGGTCCTTGCCCTGGTGGTCCTTGTGCCACTGGTCGAGCACGGCCTGGGCGTAGTCGACGTGCTCGCGGGCCTCGAACCACCCGTCGTTGTCGGGGTCGAGGGCTACGGACCAGGGGATGCCGTGCGGGCCGAGGGAGTCCTCGCGTTCGATC
>DAMBCY010000425.1:0-3635 GCA_032056255.1 Cellulomonas sp.
CAGGTGCTGGGCATCGTGCTCCTGGTCGTCCTGATCGTGGCTGCCGGCGGGTTCACCGCGTTCGTGAACGAGTACTCCAGCACGTCCTACTAGAGGCCGCGCGCCGTGCCCGCCGCGCCCCCCGAGGCCGCCGCGCGCCGCAGCGGGCTCCGTGCCGCGCGGACGCCGCTGCTGGTCGCGGGGGGCGCGGTCGTCCTCGGGGCGGCGCTGCTGCTGGTCGACCCGCACGAGCCGGGCTCCTGGGGCGTCTGCCCGGTCTACGCGCTGACCGGCCGGTACTGCGCGGGCTGCGGCGTGCTGCGCGGGACCCGGGACCTGCTGGTCGGCGACCTCGCCGGCGCCTGGGCCGTGAACCCGCTGTGGGTGCTGGTCGTGCCGCTGCTGGCGGCGGCGTGGCTGCGGTCGCTGGTCCGCGCGCTGCGCACCGGTCGTGCGCCGGCGGCGCCGCCGGCGTGGGTGGCGCTGGCCGGGGCGGCCGTCGTCGTCGGGTACTCCGTGGCGCGGAACGTGCCCGCCTGGGCGGGTGTGCTGACGCCCTGACCGGCCTCGGGGCGCGCGGTCCGTCCCACCCGCTGGGCCCTGGTCGGAGGCACGTCCGCCTCGCCCGTACCATGGCCGGGGCGGTGCAGGTGGGCGCCGCAGCGACCTCGGGGGAGAAGAGACGCCGATGGGCACCGTGCTGGACGACATCGTGGCGGGCGTGCGCGAGGACCTCGCCGTGCGCGAGGCGGCCACCCCGCTGGCCCTGCTCAAGGAGCGCGCCGCCCGGACCGCCGAGGCCAGGGACTGCGTCCCCCGGCTGCGCGTCGAGGACGCCGTGACGGTGATCGCCGAGGTCAAGCGGTCCAGCCCGAGCAAGGGCGCGCTGGCCACCATCACCGACCCGGCCGCGCTCGCCGCGGAGTACGAGAAGGGCGGCGCGACCGTCATCTCCGTGCTCACGGAGGAGCGCCGGTTCAAGGGCAGCCTCGCGGACCTCGACCACGTGCGCGCCGCGGTGGACATCCCGGTGCTGCGCAAGGACTTCGTCGTCACGCCGTACCAGGTCTGGGAGGCGCGGGCGCACGGGGCCGACCTGGTGCTGCTCATCGTCGCCGCGCTGGAGCAGACCGTCTTGACGTCGCTGGTCGAGCGGGTGCACTCCCTGGGCATGACGGCCCTCGTCGAGGTGCACGACGTCGAGGAGGCGGTGCGGGCCGTCGACGCCGGCGCGCGCGTCATCGGGGTGAACGCCCGCGACCTCAGGACGCTCGAGGTGGACCGCGGCACCTTCGCCCGGGTCGCGCCGTCCATCCCCAGGGACGTCGTCAAGGTCGCCGAGTCGGGCGTGCGCGGGCCGCACGACGTCATGGACTACGCCCGGGCCGGTGCCGACGCCGTGCTGGTGGGCGAGGCCCTGGTCACGGACGACGCACCGCGGCAGTCGGTCGCGGACCTCGTGGCGGCGGGGGCGCACCCGTCGTTGCGTGCCGTCCGGCAGTGACCCTCCGGTGACCACACCGCGGGCGACGCATCGAGGAACGAGGAGCAGCAGGTGACGACGGGTCGACAGGGTCCGCAGGTCCCCACCACGCCGGGCGGCCCGCTGGCCACCCACGCCGGGCCCTACTTCGGCGACTTCGGCGGCCGCTTCGTCCCGGAGGCGCTGGTCGCCGCCCTGGACGAGCTCGACACCGCGTTCCACAAGGCCCTCGCGGACCCGGCGTTCGGGGCCGAGCTGGCCCGGCTGCACCGCACGTACACGGGTCGGCCGAGCCCGCTGACCGAGGTCCCGCGGTTCGCGCGGCACGTCGGCGACGGTGTCCGCGTCTTCCTCAAGCGCGAGGACCTCAACCACACCGGCTCGCACAAGATCAACAACGTCCTGGGCCAGGCGCTCCTGGTGAAGCGCATGGGCAAGACCCGGGTGATCGCGGAGACCGGCGCCGGCCAGCACGGCGTGGCCACGGCGACCGCCGCGGCGCTGCTCGACCTCGAGTGCGTCGTGTACATGGGCGAGGAGGACACCCGCCGCCAGGCGCTCAACGTCGCGCGCATGCGGCTGCTCGGCGCCACGGTGGTCCCGGTGACGATCGGCTCGCGCACGCTGAAGGACGCGATCAACGAGGCCCTGCGCGACTGGGTCGCGAACGTCGACACCACGCACTACCTGCTCGGCACGGTGACCGGCCCGCACCCGTTCCCCGAGATGGTGCGCGACTTCCACAAGATCATCGGCGAGGAGGCGAAGGCCCAGCTCGCGCAGGAGATCGGCCGGCTGCCCGACGCGGTGGCGGCGTGCGTGGGCGGCGGGTCGAACGCGATGGGCATCTTCAACGCGTTCCTCGACGACCCGGCGGTGCGGCTGTTCGGGTTCGAGGCGGGCGGCGAGGGCATCGGCTCGGGGCGGCACGCCTCGCGGTTCAGCGGCGGCACTCCGGGCGTGCTGCAGGGCACGAAGTCGTACCTGCTGCAGGACGACGACGGCCAGACGCTGCCCAGCCACTCGGTCTCGGCCGGCCTGGACTACCCGAGCGTGGGCCCGGAGCACGCGTGGCTGCACGACATCGGCCGCGCGGAGTACCGCCCGGTGACCGACGACGAGGCGATGGCGGCGTTCCAGCTGCTGTGCCGCACCGAGGGGATCATCCCGGCGATCGAGTCGGCGCACGCCCTCGCCGGCGCCCTGCAGCTCGGGGCCGAGGCCGCGACGTGGGACACGCCGGACGGCCGCGAGCCGGTGCTGCTGGTGAACCTGTCCGGGCGCGGGGACAAGGACGTGGCGACCGCGGCGGCGTGGTTCGGCCTGATCGAGGACGAGCCCGTGGTGCTCGCGGACGAGGGGGAGCAGCTGTGAGCGACGTGCGGACGGGCTCGCGGACGGCGGCGACCCTCGACCGGCTCCGGGCCGGTGCCGACGGCGCGCCCGGTCGCGCGGCCCTGGTCGGCTACCTGCCGCTCGGCTTCCCGGACGTGGCGGGCTCCGTCGCGGCGGCCCGGACGATGGTCGAGGCCGGCGTCGACGTGGTCGAGCTCGGCCTGCCGTACTCGGACCCCGTGATGGACGGCCCGGTCATCCAGCACGCGGTCGACCACGCGCTGGCCGGCGGGACGCGGGTGCGCGACGTGCTCGGCGCGGTCGAGCAGATCGCGCAGGCCGGCGCCCCGGTGCTGGTCATGACGTACTGGAACCCGGTGCTGCGCTACGGCGTGGACGCGTTCGCCCGGGACCTCGCCGGCGCGGGCGGCGCCGGGCTGATCACGCCGGACCTCGTCCCCGACGAGGGGCGCGACTGGATCGAGGCGTCCGAGGCGCACGACCTGGACCGGGTGTTCCTGGTCGCGCCGTCCTCGACGCCGGAGCGGCTCGCGATGACGGCGGCGGCCTCGCGCGGGTTCGTGTACGCGGCGTCGACGATGGGCGTGACCGGAGAGCGGACCACGGTCGGCGCCCGCGCCGAGCAGCTGGTGGCCGACACGCGCGCGGCCGGCGCCGAGCACGTGTGCGTCGGCCTCGGCGTCTCGAAGCCCGAGCAGGCGCGGGACATCGGCCGGTACGCGGACGGCGTGATCGTCGGCTCGGCCTTCGTGCGGGCCCTGGCCGGCGCGGAGACCCCGGCCGCGGGGCTCGACGCGCTCGCCGCCGTCGCCGCGGG
>DAMBCY010000426.1:0-3625 GCA_032056255.1 Cellulomonas sp.
TAGGTCCCCCACACGTAGTTGTCGAGCAGCGACCAGTGCAGGTACCCCCGCACGTCGACGCCGTCGGCCATCGCGTCGTGCAGCCCGACCAGGGCGTCGTGGGTGTAGTCGATCCGGCGCGCGTCGTCCTGGGTCGCGATGCCGTTCTCGGTGACGACGACCGGCACGCCGCCGGACCGCTCCCACGCGTTGCGGACGCCGATGCCGAGCGCGGGCGGGAAGTACTCCCAGCCGATCAGGGTCTTCTCGACGTCGTCGCGGACCGGCAGCGGGTTCCCGTCCGCGTCGATGAACGTGCGCAGGTACGCCTGGACGCCGAGCCAGTCGTCGCCGGCCGCGGCGTCGAGGAACAGGTCCTCGCGCGGGTAGCCGTAGGCCTTCGTCGCCTCCTCGGCGTCGGGCGTGGCCGGGTGGTACGCCTGGGTGGCGACCGACCAGCCCGACCGGACCTGCGGCAGCGCGGACAGCACCTCGCGGGAGCGGCGGTGCGCGGCGACGAGCATCGCGGTGACGACCGGGTCCGGTGCGGGCAGCCGGGACGCGGTCATCTCGGTGCCCTCCTCGCCGCGGGTCATCGCGAGCATGTTGGGCTCGTTGATGGTGCAGACCCACTCGACGTCGTCGCCGAGCACCGGGAGCACCGTCTCGGTGTACCGGGCGAACAGCTCGGGAGCGCCGGGGTTCCGCCAGCCGCCGAGCCGGGCGAACCAGCGCGGGTTGGTGAAGTGGTGCAGGGTCACCGACGGCGTCAGGCCGTGCTCCCGGCAGGTGTCGACCATCCGCCGGTAGTGCAGCAGCTGCGCGCGCGACACGTGGCCCTGCTCGGGCTCGATGCGGGCCCACTCGATGCTGAACCGGTAGGGGTTGAGGCCGAACGACGCGGCGAGCGCGATGTCCTCGGGGTACCGGTGGTAGGAGTCGGCGGCGTCGCCGGACGGCTCGGCCAGGTCCGTGGGGATCGCGTGCTCGCGCGCCCACCAGTCGGAGTTCACGTTGTTGCCCTCGACCTGGTGCGCGGCGGTGGCGGCGCCCCAGAGGAAGTCGTCGGGGAAGCGGCGTGCGGTCATGCGGTCGGCCCTCCGGTCGTCACGACGGACCCCGGCGGGGTCCGGATCTCGAGCACCGCGGCGTCGCGGAGCAGCGGCAGCGGCAGCACGGCTCCTGCCGGACGGTAGCGGTGCGGCAGCCCGTCCGCGGGCAGGACGGCACCGTCGGCGCGGAGCTCGACCCGGTCGGCGGCGGGGTCCACCCGGTACACGACGCGGCGCGACCGCCCGGCCAGCACGACGTCGACCTCCAGGCCGTCGTCCTCGGGCGCGAGCGCCGGGTCGACGACCAGGACGTCCGCCCGCTCCTCCAGCCAGAGCAGGCCGTGCAGCACCTGCCGGATGTAGATGCCGGGGCCGGACGAGTAGACCCGCCAGCCGTCGGCGGTGGGGACGTCGCCGGTGCGCAGGCCGTCGAAGCCCGCCGCGGCGGCGTACCGGTCCGGAAACGTCGCGTCGGAGGACGAGGTGTAGCAGGTGCGCTGCCGGGGCAGGGCGCTCGGCACCCGCTCGCGCATGCCGATCGGGGACAGCCGCAGCAGCTCGTCACCCACGGCCGCGCGGCCGAGCGCCGCCAGCGCCTCGACCCACCGCACGTGCGCGTGCGCGTACATGAGGCCGACCTCGCGGCCGAAGAACGCCGCCTGCTCGGCCCGCAGGAACGACTCGACCTCGCCGTCCGCGAACCGCGCCGGCCGGTTCGTCAGCCGCACGCCGTCGGGGAAGTGCAGGTGCTCGCGGACCAGCCGCTCGTGCCGGTCGGCCTGGTCGGCGTCGAACAGCTCGGCGATGATCGGCCGGGTCATGGCGATCAGCCGGTAGGTGAGCCCGGTCGACGTGTCCCGCGGGTGGATCACGGGCGTGACGACGCCGTCCTCGACGGTCGCGAACCCGGTGGCGACCCCGTCGGGCAGCAGGTGCCGGCGGACGTCGGCCAGCACCTCGCCGGCCATGGTCGCCATCCGGTCCGCGAGCGCCCGGCCGGGCGCGGCCGGCGCGTCGTGCAGCTGCGCGGCGACCAGGGTCAGCGCCTGGAAGGTCAGCGCGGACGTCCAGGTGGACGTCATGCGCTCGCGCATCTCCGGGCGGGCGGGCTGCAGGGTGTCGTCCCAGTCGCCCTCGCCGTAGGCGGGCAGCGCGGTGCCGGGGACCCGGTGCGTGGCCTGGTGCTCGACCAGCGCCTCGAGGTGCGCGCGCACGGTGGCGTCGGAGCCGTCCCGGAACGGCACCACCGCGTCCAGCACCCCGAGGTCCCCGGTCGCGCGCAGGTACTGCCCGAGGGCGAACAGCGGCCACACCACCACGTCGCCGTGCGCGTGCTCCTGCAGCACCTCGGCGTAGTCGTCGAACATGAACCACTGCGGGAACGTGCCGTCGACGGACTGCCGGGACAGCACGCGCAGCAGCACGTCGCGGGCGGTGTCGAACCGCCCGGCGGCGACCAGCAGCTCGAACGGCCCCTGGCACACGTCGCGGGTGCCCCAGGCGGCACCCGAGTACTGCTCCAGGCCGTGCGGGACCAGGAAGTGCACCCGGGCATCGTGCGCCCACCACGGCAGCAGCACGGACAGCTCGGCCAGGCGGGAGCCGTCGGCGATCCGCACGTCGCGGGTCAGCGCGGCGAGCGTGGCCCGGTGGGCGGTGGCGTGCGCGGCGGCGTCCAGCCCGTCGGCGACCGCGGTCGCGGCGTCGGGGGCGGCCTGTGCGCCGTATACCAGGTCCGCGGCGACGACGACGCGCAGCAGCCGGGTCGCGGCGGCGCGCACGGTGACGACGGAGGTGCCGCGGTCGTCGCCGTCGGCGAACAGCGGGGCGTCGCCACCGATCTCGGCCCCCTCGGAGGTGGCGAGCACGTAGGTGAGCGCGTCGTGGTGCGCGGCGACGGCGGTGCCGGCGTCGGCGCGGAACGCGAGCGCGGGGGCGGGGGCGTCGACCGGGTCCGCGTGCCACGCGCCGGCGCCCAGGTCGACGTCCGTGGTGACCAGGACGTCGAGGTCGGCGGTGGAGCGCACCTCGGTGAGCAGCACGGCGCGGTCGGCCGCGGCGACCGTGCGGACCTCGATCTCGGCACCGGCCCAGCGGTACAGCCAGCGGGCCTCGCCGACGTCCAGCACGAACGCCGACGGCTGCCCCAGCAGCTGCCACCGGTCGTCCCGGCGGACGAGCACCCGGACGCCGTTCGAGCGCAGCAGGTTGAGGTGGTTGCGGTGCACCCCGGCGAACCGGTCGAACGAGGTGTTGCCGAGCACGGTGTGCGAGCCGACGACCCCGTGCGCGAACACGGTGGTGGACAGCGTGGGGCGGTCGGGGGCCAGCGCGTCGCCGCAGAGCAGCACGTGCCCGTGCGGCCGGTCGAGCAGCAGGTCCTTGTCCCCCCGGACCACGTGCGCGCCGGTGTCGGTGAAGAACGACAGCAGCGCGCCGGACGCGTCGTGCTCCGGGTACCGGGCGCCGGCGCCGAGGGCGCGCAGCGCGTCGTCGGTCAGCGGGTCCCCGGCGAGCACCGGGGCGGTGGCGAGCAGCGGGCGCTCGTCCGTCCCGGGAGGCGCCGGGGCGGTGCCGGCGGCAGCCACGGCGGC
>DAMBCY010000427.1:0-3618 GCA_032056255.1 Cellulomonas sp.
GCACGCCCGGGCGCCCCCGCGGCGGGGCCGGCCGACGCGGCGGGGCCACCGGCGCGCCGGGCGGGGCGGGACACCGTGGCGCCCGCGTCGCCGTCCACGCTCGGCGCCGAGTACTGCAGCGGGACCTCGCGCTCGGGACCGTCGATGCCCTTCGCGACCAGCACGGGCGCGGCGGCCTCGTCCGGAGCCGCCGCAGCCGGCGCCGTGCCGTCGGCCGACGGCACGACCGCCCCGTCGCCGCCGGCGGCGACGGGCTCCGCGGCGGCGGGCTCGGCGACCTTGACCTCGAGGTTGAACAGGTACCCGACGGCCTCCTCCTTGATGGAGTCGGTCATGGCCTGGAAGAGCTGGAAGCCCTCGCGCTGGTACTCGATCAGCGGATCGCGCTGGGCCATCGCGCGCAGGCCGATGCCCTCCTTGAGGTAGTCCATCTCGTAGAGGTGCTCGCGCCACTTGCGGTCCAGCACGGACAGCACGACGCGCCGCTCGAGCTGGCGCATGTTCGGCTCGCCGAGGCCCTTCTCGCGCTCGTCGTAGGCGATCCGGGCGTCCGAGAGCAGCTCGGTCTTGAGCAGCTCGGGGGTGAGGCGCCCCAGGCCGCCGGCCTGCTCGACGACCTCGTCCACCTCGATGGACACCGGGAACACGGCCTTGAGGGAGGTCCAGAGCTGCTCGAGGTCCCAGTCCTCGGGGTGGCCCCCGGCGGTCGTCGCGGTCACGTACTCGTCGAGCACGTCGTCGAGGAAGTGCTGCACCTGCTCCTGCAGGTCCTCGCCCTCGAGCACCCGACGGCGCTGGTCGTAGATGACCTCGCGCTGGCGGGAGAGCACGTCGTCGTACTTGAGGACGTTCTTGCGGATCTCGAAGTTCCGGGCCTCGACCTGCGACTGCGCGGAGCGGATGCCGCGCGTGACGATCTTCGACTCGAGCGGCAGGTCGTCGGGGAAGCCCGCGCGGGTCATCATCGACTCGGCCATGCCCGAGTTGAACAGCCGCATGAGGTCGTCCTGCAGCGACAGGTAGAACCGGGACTCGCCCGGGTCGCCCTGACGGCCGGAGCGGCCGCGCAGCTGGTTGTCGATGCGGCGCGACTCGTGGCGCTCGGTGCCCAGCACGTAGAGGCCGCCGAGCTCGGTCACCTCGTCGTGCTCCGCGGCGACGGCCTTCTTCGCCTTCTCGAGCGCGGCCGGCCAGGCGGCCTCGTACTCCTCCGGGCTCTCCTTGGGGTCCAGCCCCTGGGCCGCGAGGTCCGCCACGGCCATGAACTCGGCGTTGCCGCCGAGCATGATGTCGGTGCCACGGCCGGCCATGTTCGTGGCGACGGTGACCGCGCCCTTGCGCCCGGCCTGCGCGACGATCGAGGCCTCCCGGGCGTGCTGCTTCGCGTTCAGCACCTCGTGCGGGACGCCCGCCTTGCGGAGCTTGCGGGAGAGCACCTCGGACTTCTCGACGCTGGTGGTGCCGACCAGCACCGGCTGGCCCTGGGCGTGCCGCTCGACGATGTCGGCGACGACCGCGTCGTACTTGCCCTCCTCGGCCTTGTAGACGAGGTCGGCCTGGTCGATGCGCTGCATCGCACGGTTCGTGGGGATCGGCACCACGCCGAGCTTGTAGGTGCCCTGGAACTCGGCCGCCTCGGTCTCGGCGGTGCCGGTCATCCCGGCGAGCTTGTCGTACAGCCGGAAGTAGTTCTGCAGCGTGATCGTGGCGAGCGTCTGGTTCTCCGCCTTGATCGCCACGCCCTCCTTGGCCTCGATGGCCTGGTGCATGCCCTCGTTGTACCGGCGGCCCGGCAGGACGCGGCCGGTGTGCTCGTCGACGATGAGCACCTCGCCCTTGTCGACGATGTAGTCCTTGTCGCGCTTGAACAGCTCCTTGGCCTTGATGGCGTTGTTGAGGAAGCCGATCAGGGGGGTGTTCAGCGACTCGTAGAGGTTCTCGATGCCGAGGTAGTCCTCGACGCGCTCGATGCCGGGCTCCAGGACGCCGACGGTGCGCTTCTTCTCGTCGACCTCGTAGTCGCGCTCGGGCTGCAGGCGGCGCACGACCTTGGCGAACTCGCCGTACCAGCGGTTCGCGTCGCCCGACGCGGGGCCGGAGATGATCAGCGGGGTCCGGGCCTCGTCGATGAGGATCGAGTCGACCTCGTCGACGATCGCGAAGTGGTGGCCGCGCTGCACGAGCTCCTCGGTGCTCCACGCCATGTTGTCGCGCAGGAAGTCGAAGCCGAACTCGTTGTTCGTGCCGTAGGTGATGTCCGCCGCGTACTGCTGGCGGCGCTCGGCGGGGGTCTGACCGGTGACGACGACGCCGGTGGTGAGGCCGAGGAACCGGTACACGCGGCCCATCAGCTCGGCCTGGTAGCTCGCCAGGTAGTCGTTGACCGTGACGACGTGCACGCCCTTGCCGGTCAGCGCGTTGAGGTAGGCGGGCGCGGTGGCGACCAGCGTCTTGCCCTCGCCGGTCTTCATCTCGGCGATGTTGCCGAGGTGCAGCGCGGCGCCGCCCATGAGCTGCACGTCGAAGTGGCGCTGCCCGAGCGTGCGGCGCGCGGCCTCGCGGACCGCCGCGAACGCCTCGGCCAGGAGGTCGTCGAGCTTCTCCCCCTCGGCGAGCCGTGCCTTGAACCGGTCGGTCTCCTCGCGCAGCTCGGCGTCGGACAGCGCGGTGAAGCTGTCCTCCAGCGCGTTCACCTGCTGGGCGACGCCCGACAGCTTCTTGAGGATCCGTCCCTCGCCCAGGCGGAGGACCTTCTCGAGGATCGCAGGCACGTGCACTCCCGACTCGCTGCGCCCCGGGTCTCGCGAGGCGTCCTGGCGTCCCGACCGCACGGCCGGGCCCGCACCATCGTAGGTGAGCCACGGTCGCCGTCAGCAACCCGCGCACCGGTCAGCCCGCCGTGAGCGCCACCGCGAGCGTCCCCGCGAGGTCGCCGCGCGGCGAGCCGTCCTTCCCGCCCACCACCACGTCGTCCAGCCCGAGCCATCCGGCGAGCAGCCGCAGCTCCGCCGCGAGGTCGGCGGCCACCGCGGCGGGGGCGTCGTCCACCGCCCCCGGCCCCGGCGGCCGGTGCGCCGCGTGCACCCGCAGCAGCCCGGCGCGGCGGTCCGCCTTGAGGTCCACCAGCGCCGCCAGCCGCTCCCCCCGCAGGAACGGCAGCACGTAGTAGCCGTGCACCCGCTGCGCCTCCGGGACGTAGATCTCGATCCGGTACCGCAGGCCGAACAGCTCCTCGAGGCGCCGCCGCTCGAACACCAGCGGGTCGAACGGGCTGAGCAGCGCCCGTCCCGTCGCCCGGCGCGGGAGGTCCGCCTCGGCGTGCAGCAGCACCGGGCGCTGCCAGCCCTCGACCCGCACGGGCACCAGCACCCCGTCCGCGACGAGCGCGCGGACGCCCTCGCGCGCCCGGCTCCCCCTGATGCGGAAGTAGTCCAGCAGGCAGCGCTCGGACGCGACGCCGTGCGCCCGGGCCGCGATCGTCAGCAGCTCGCGGACCGCCGCGTCCTCGTCGGGCTCCGGCGCCGCCAGCACGTGCGCGGGGAGCACCCGCTCGGCCAGGTCGTAGCAGCGCTCGAACTGCGCGTTCCGCCGGGCCGAGGCCACCTGCCCGGTGAAGAA